>CALGUJ010000240.1 GCA_937902055.1 uncultured Pelolinea sp. | reverse complement strand
ATTTTTAAATTTGTCTCTTTCATTTTTTTACCTTAATTATATAAACCCGCTTGAAAAAACGGATATGATTTCTTTAATAGCAACACCCTGGCGAGAATTCCGGCCAGGGTGTTTTTTAAATTATTCGCAGTGAAGCAATAATCTTTCTTTACCAATCCGGTAAGCTCTCATTGTTTACCGAAGAGCATTCTACCATGCAAATGGTTATATTTACAACCCGCAATGTAAAAGATTTGTTAAAGATGTCCAGGCTTTTTTACGCATAAGCCTGGCTGTTGAAAAGCTGGTCCCGGATCTGGAAGATCTGGCGCCGGAAATGATCATCCCGTTCGATCATATCGGCAACTTTTTCGCAGGCATACATCACGGTGGTGTGATCCCGGCCGCCCAGTGTTTCACCAATCTGCGGCAGGGATTCGTTGCCGACTTCGCGCAACAGGTACATGGCAACCTGGCGCGGCAGGGCGATGCTCTTTGATCGGTTCCGGCTGAGCAATTCGTCCTGGCTGAGGTTGAAAGCCTTTGCCACCGTAGACAGAATCTGGGTGGAATCGGGAGAACCGATATCCGGCAGAAAATCGATCAGCGCCAATTTGGCCAAATCCAGGTCCAGGGGTTTGCCGCTCAGATCGGAGAACGCCAGCACGCGGGTGAGAGCGCCTTCCAGTTCGCGGATGTTGGACTGGATTTGATGGGCAATATATTCCAGGATGTCGTTATCCACCTGGCGGCCGGCGCGTTCCGCCTTGGAGCGCAGAATGGCCAGGCGGGTTTCCAGTTCCGGAGGCTGGATATCCACGATCAGTCCCCATTCAAAGCGCGAACGGAGCCGTTCCTCAAGTGTCACCATCGCTTTGGGCGGCCGGTCGGAAGAGATCACGATCTGCTTGTTCTGACCGTGCAGCGTGTTGAACGTATGGAAGAATTCCTCCTGGGTGGATTCCTTGCCGGCAATGAACTGAATATCATCGATCAACAAAACGTCGATCGTGCGATATCGTTCGCGGAAGCTGGAAGTGTCGTGCTTGCGGATGGCGTTGATCAGATCGTTGGTGAATTCTTCCGATGAAACGTATAGCACATTCCGGCCCTGACGCAGGATCTCGCTGCCGATGGCGTGCAATAGATGGGTTTTGCCCAATCCCACGCCACCATAAAGGAACAACGGGTTATAGGCATTGGCGGGGTTTTCCGCCACTGCCTGACTGGCGGCATGCGCGAGCCGGTTATTGGGGCCGACCACAAAATTGTTGAAACTGTAGCGTAAATTGAATGTGCTTGGTTGAACCGGTTCGCCGAATGACGCGGGTTGCGGATTCTCTTCCTCCCGAATGGCAGGGACGGGTTCATCGTGGGAATTCAGAATGAAAGTGATGCTTTGCGCGGCATCCATGATGCCGCTGAGCAAACGGGAAGCGGTGGTGGTCAGGCGGTTTTCCAGCCAGTCTCTGGCGTAAGCGTTTTGAACACCTATAAAAAATATATTCTCTTCATGCTTGATGAACCGGGTATCTCGAACCCAGGTATCGTATGTGGCTTTAGGCAATTCCATTTGCAACTGCCCCAATGTAGCCTGCCATGCTTGCGATGCTTCCATGCCAGAGCTTCCTCCCTTCTCCAATAGATTATCGATGTTAGAAATATTTATATTTAATAAACCCCACTGGATTTACTGACGTGGGATAGATAAAAATAGATTTGAATAGCACCTATCGTGCTCTGGAGAGCTTTCCGGACCGATGCGAACATGGCCGAAAATTTGCTCAGTGAAATGATTTCTGTGCTGATTTTAGCAAAATCGGTTACGCCGAACAAGACTCTCAGCCTACGGCTCGTTAAAAATAAATCAATCTTTAAGATTAGCTATCTTAAAAACTGGATGGGATTTGCCAAGGTGGATCCAGGAATTAGGACGGATGTTCATCAGTACTAATGCCCATTTCTAAGCATTATCCCCCACAGATGCCGGAAAAAGTAGCCTTACTCAAGTAGGAATAATTAGTCGGACAAAGAGGTTAAAGAACACCGGAGCGCAAACCCGCGTTGGGATGGCTCCGGTGTTACATTTTTCTGCATGAGAAATCAGGACTGTTCGAGCATGATTTTGGCTGCTTTGCGCCCAAGCTCAACGGCATAATTTGTGCCGCGATCCCAGGGATACACCTGGCTCATGCTGGCGAAGAACAAATTACGAACCGGGGTTCGAATTGCGGGGATTTTTTGCGAGTGATTTACCCCGGGTACCGGTTGGGCATAAGGGGCGCGGAAGAGCCAACTCTTTTCCACCCAATCTTCACTGAAATCGGGATTGATCTTTTTCAGGCTGGGAAGGAAACGCTTGACCAATTCGTCTTTAGTCAACGTGAAATATTCGTGCGAGTTTTCGAGGTAATCTCCGCAGTAAACCAGATCCTCCCCGTTGTAATGGCTGGCGGGCAGGAAATTGGTATGTTCCACCAACGCCAGGAAGGGGAAACCGGCCGACTTGGGCAGATTGAACCAGTAATAACCTTTTTTGGAAAGTTGCTTTTTGATCGAGAGGATCAGGACAACAGCGCCGATATTTTTCAGCGCATTGAGTTTCCGAATATATTCATCGCCCAGATCCGGCGCGATTTTGGCCAATAAAAAGGGAGGTACGGTGGCCAAAACCTGATCGAATATTTTCTTTCCTTGATCGGTGGCAAGCTCGATACGCCCGTCTTTCAGCGGCGCGATATTTTGGATGCCGGTGTTGAAAGAAAAGCGAACGCCGGCTTGCTTGAGAATGTCCGCAAATTGATCCAGAAATGCCTGAAAACCGCCTTCGAATGTTCCCAGCTTGGACGTGCGGGCTTTGAACCGCGCCCAGAACCAGGCCATATTCACTTCCTGGTAATGAGAACTGAACTTGCCCACCAACAGCGGTTCCAGCATGGCCGAATAGACCCGGTCGCCGTAGTATTTCTTCATCCAGGCATGCGCGGTGAACTTTTCGAGCGGTTGCCAGGCTGCCATGTAGCGCAGGTACACGGTGACGAAACCGAAACGCATCTTGTCCAGGAAAGATAAACCGGGAAATAGTAAGGCTGCAATGGGCGAATCAAAAGGGTAAAAGTCACCGTTGAAATAAACCACGGTCTTGGGCCGGTGGAATTGCACCTTCTCTTGCAGCCCCAACTCTTCGATCAATCCCAGGATGGCGTGATCGGTTTGGAACCAGTGATGGTAAAACTTTTCCAGCGACCAATCCCACGCGGGTTCCTTGAAACCCGAAGCCAATCCCCCGGGCGCGCTCTCTTTTTCAAAGATTGTGACCTGATGCCCTGCCCGGGTTAAATCATAAGCGGCGGCCAAACCGCCGGCGCCCGCTCCAATAATCGCGATATTTTTCATGGATGTTTTCCTTCTTTTTCCGCTCTGGCCGCTTCCAATTCTTTGCTCCAGTTCAAGCCTTCCCTGGTGAAGAAATATGCGCCCAACAGGGTGACCGGCAACCATAAAGCGGCATGCAGCAAGAGAGTATATCCGGCAGCCAGAGATTTCTCGATTCCATAAGCGCTCAACAGGGCAATCCCCGGCGCGTCGAAGGTGCCGATGTAACCCGGCGCTGAAGGCAGCGTGGTGGATAGGTTGAGGATGCCATTCATCAGCATCAGAGCAAAGAAATTGACGCTGAAGGGGAAGGCTTGCATGACCACCCAATATACACTGGTTTCCAGCAGCCAGATGACTACAGATGTACCCAGCACCAGTAACAGGCTCTTGATCGAGCTTAATGCCTCGATGCCGGTTATGAAGCGCGCGGTGATATCGAGGATTTTCACCTGCCATTTTTCGGGCAGAATTTTTCCAACCAGCCAACGGATCAGGTTTTCCACTTTTCGCGGAAAACTGGCTGCCAGGATGAAGAAAAGCAAGGCCCCCATAAAAATGAGCGAACCCCACAGAGCCAGCGAACGGATGCTGCCGACAAAACCGGAGGCGTCTGTCAGACGGTTCAACTCGGTAAGATTGAAAAAGATGAAACCGAGCATCACAACGCCGTCGATGATCCTTTCTACGATGATGCTGGCGAGTGAGGCTGAAATGGGGATGCCATAGCGGCGCTTGAGGACGACCGAGCGCAGCAATTCTCCGGCTCTGGCGGGGAAGATATTATTCCCCATATATCCGATCGCCACCACCGGAAAAATCTCGCGCGTCGGCACTTTCTTTACCGGCCGCAGCAGGTAATTCCAGCGTAATGATCGGAACCCGACGGAGGTGAAATATAGTGGAACGACCGGCAGCAGCCAAAGAAGATTAGCCGATTTTACCGAGGAAACGACCAGCTCCAATTGCAATCCGCGCAGCGCGAGGAAAAGGAATATGACGCTGACCAGGATCCCAACCCAAAAATACCATCGCTTCATTTTTCTAAACCACCTCGTTGTCGATTGACCATGAAATTAAAAAAAGTGGATGGTCAATCCACTTTTTCCTTTACCTTTGCGGTTTTTTCGGGTTCGCTCTTCACGGGTTCCTTGCTTTCCGCTTTATCCTCTTTCTTGGGTTTGGCGGGGAAATTGGAACCCGAACTGGAACGGTGGTCGGTGGAATAGAATCCGGACCCTTTATAGATCACTCCGACGGGCGTATACACCTTGTGCAGGCTGTCTTTCCCGCAATCGGGGCAGCGTTTGAGGGGTTTATCGGAAAATTTTTGCTGTTGTTCGAATTGAAAACCGCATTCTTCACAGTGATACACGTACACTGGCATAGTAAACCTCAGCAACCATTATATATTGTTTTCAGGACTTTCGAGTTTTTGATTATATGACAATAATGGGCTTCATGCGTAAGAATTATATAAAAAAACGAGGTCGAATGTATAATCAGGGAAATATTTCTAGGAGAAAACCATGTCTGAATCCCGAACTGTAAAAGCCCCGCGCGGGACGAAATTGTCCTGCAAATCCTGGTTGACTGAAGCGCCTTTTCGGATGATCCAGAACAACCTGGACCCTGAGGTTGCCCAACGCCCGGAAGATTTGGTCGTTTACGGCGGCCGCGGACAGGCTGCCAGGAACTGGGATTGTTTCGATGCGATATTGAATACGTTGAAAGAACTCGAAGACGACGAAACCATGCTGGTTCAATCCGGAAAACCTGTGGGGGTGTTTAAAACCCAGGCGGATGCCCCGCGCGTATTGATTGCCAATTCCAACCTGGTGCCTCATTGGGCTACCCAGGAGCATTTCGATAAATTGGTTGCCGAGGGATTGATGATGTTCGGCCAGATGACGGCCGGTTCGTGGATTTACATCGGCGCCCAGGGTATCCTGCAGGGAACCTATGAAACCCTGGCATCCCTTGCTGAGCAGCGCGGGTGGGGCTCATTGAAAGGCAAATTTGTGCTGACAGCCGGCCTGGGGGGCATGGGCAGCGCGCAAGCTCTGGCGATCACCATGAACGAAGGCGCGGGTTTGATCGTCGAGATCGATCCGGCACAGGCCAAGTGGCGCAAAGATATCGGATACCTGGATATGGTCTCCGATGACATCGAAGAGGCCCTCAGCCTGGTTTTGGAAGCCAAAGAAAAGAAAATTCCGCGTTCAGTCGGGCTGGTGGCTAACGCGGCCGAAATTTACCCGGCTCTGCTGAAAAGCGGCGTAACGCCTGACGTTGTCACCGACCAGACGCCGGCGCATGACTTTCTGATGTACGTTCCCACCGGATTGAGCGTGGAGGCGGCTGCCGAATTACGCAAACGCGATCCCAAGGAATACACCCGGCGGTCGGTGGATTCCATGACCGAGCATGTGAAAGCCATGCTTGAATTCAAAAAGCGCGGCGCGGAAGTTTTCGATTACGGCAATAATATCCGCCAAAGAGCGTATGATAACGGCCTGACCAACGCCTTCGATTTTCCGGGTTTTGTTCCGGCTTATATCCGGCCGCTTTTCTGCGAAGGCAAGGGGCCTTTCCGCTGGGTGGCGCTTTCGGGCGAGAAGGAAGATATTTATCGGACTGATGAAGCCATCATGGAATTATTCCCCAACGATACCCACCTGCACCGCTGGTTGAAAATGGCGCGCGAACAGGTAGCCTTCCAGGGCTTGCCCTCCCGTATTTGCTGGCTGGGTTACGGGGAAAGGGCCAGGGCCGGTTTGAAATTCAATGAACTGGTGGCGAAAGGCGAGTTGAAAGCACCCATCGTGATCGGACGCGATCACCTGGATTCAGGCTCAGTGGCATCGCCCAACCGTGAAACAGAGGGCATGAAAGACGGCACGGATGCGGTCAGCGATTGGCCGATCCTGAATGCGCTGGTCAACGCGGTGGGCGGCGCAACCTGGGTGTCTTTTCATCATGGCGGCGGCGTTGGCATTGGTTTCAGCCAGCATGCCGGCATGGTGATTGTGGCTGACGGAACGCCTGAAGCTGGCAAACGCTTACAGCGCGTGCTGACTTCTGACCCCGGCATGGGGGTGATCCGGCATGCGGACGCCGGCTACCCAGAAGCGATCGCGGCGGCCAAAAAACATGGAATCAAAATTCCGATGATGAAGTAAAACCGGATCTAATGGAATAAAAAAAAGCCGCGCTCATGCGCGGCTTAATGTTTTCTCCGGCCAAAATTTTATGGCAAGGTGTTGTTGGCTGCCCAATCGCCGCCCAGAGTGACGCGGATATCCGCACCAGCCGCGGGGTCGTACGAATTCCAGATGTTGGCGGAAGCGACCCCCATCAATTGCGACAAATAATTTACCGTGTAAGGTTTGCCGTTGAAAATTTCGATCTTGGTGGCGGAGGAATAATCTACATCGGCTAACTGGACCACGTTGATACCCTGGCTTTTCAGATAGTCGTTGGTGCGGGTTCCCAGGGCGCTGTCGCCGCTGCCATTCCAGATCACAACGCTGGCAGCCTCTTCCTTTACCAGAGTGGTATCGCTGCTGGCTACTGCCATGGGAGCCATGGTGCCGCCCGAAGCGAAGACTTCGTCACGCAGGGCGCGTATTTTGTCCGGTATGGGTTTCAGGATCGCCTCGCCTTGCGGGGAAGTAGCCTGGATGACCATTTCATAATCGATCACGGCCCGCCCGATACTGTGCGCGTCCAGAGACAAAGCCAGCACGCCCAACTGAACCGCGTCGCTGATGGAGATGTTTGTCCGGATGCCGGTGGACAGATCTTGATAGATGGCAGGAATCTTGGCAATGAAAGCGGGTAAATCCTGATATCTCAAAATCCTCCTGCGAAAAGCCATGATCACTTCCTGCTGACGGCGGGCGCGGTCGACGTCGCCCCCGGAGGTGTGGCGTTCACGCGCGTAAGCCAGCGCCAAAGAACCGTCCAGGGTATATTTTGTTCCGGCAACCAGGGTTTGTTCCTCGCCGCCGCCGAATTTTTCAACCGTAACATCCTGGTCGGGGGTGACCTCAACGCCGCCGACCTCATCAATGATTCGGATGACGGTGTTGAAATCCATCACCACGTAATAGGGGATGGGTACGCCGATGAATTGCTCCACTGTTTGGCGGGCCAATTCCGGTCCGCCCCCCGGGAGACTGTAAGTTTCACCGTCGAAATAAGCTTCGTTGATGCGTCCGTAATCGAAGCCGGGGATGTTCACCCACAGGTCGCGCGGGAGCGACATCATGGCGGCGGTTTTATTGACCGGGTCGATGGTTAGCAGCATCATGGTGTCGCTGTGCGGAGTTTCGCCGGCGCGCCAGTCGTTGTAATCCAGGCCCATCAACAGGATGGTCACGCGGCTGGAACCATCCCAGGGTTCGGGGGTGGCCACATCCGCAGCCTGGCTGATGCCGGAACTGACAGCTTCGCCGTTGTTATCGATCAAATTCTGCAGGATTGGCGCGCCGGGAAGATTGAGGATGGTCATGGATGAGGTGAAATTGCGCACGAAATTGAACGCGACCAGGCTGGTCACAATGGCAAGCACCACAAAAACGACAAAGAAAATCTTCGTCAGCGTGTCCATTAGCTTGAATTTGAGAAAAATTCGTTTAAAAAAGTTCTTCATAGGATTAATTACATCCTTATTAAAAGTAACGATCTAGATGTTGCAAGAAAAGGACCAAAATGCCGGATCAGGATTGAGGTTTGGGCGGGGGAACGGGTAAGTCTTCGTATTTGGTGTTCACCCATTTATCGCCTTCATCGATCAGCATAACGGGGATATCTTCAACCACGGGGTATTTTCTGCCACAATCCTGGCAAACCAACCACGTGTCTTTATAGAGTTTCAACAAGCCTTCTTTTTCCCGTACGCAAGCCGGGCAGCGCAAGATATCCAAGAGATCTTTGCTTACCATTCATTCTCCTTTCAAAACCGCAAACAATATCAGATTTTACCACCAGGATCGGAACCGATTACTCATCGGCTTGATCGGCGGGAGGCATGCCTTCCGTACCCGGGCCATATTCAAATACAGCCCGCCAGGGTTCATAAAGTGTCACGAAAGTATCTTCGAATAACAAGTCGTTGTCCCGGAATACAGACCGGTCCACCCGTACATCCGCGCCGTCCGCTTCCCATTCCACCTGCTTGACTTCGCCGGAATTCAGTTCGGCGTTCTCTTTATACAACGGCTTTTCAGGTTTCTCAATATCGGTTGGGCCGCTGGTTTGCCAATTGACCGTGCGGCCGTCCCAGGTGGAATAAAATTTCCAGGTGATCGAGCTGGCGGAACGGTTGACGTAAGTTTCCATCAGCAGCCAGTGAGAAGTATCGTTTACAAATTTCAGGTCGATGATCGGCACATAGACCGTCGCGTCCAGGCCGGCCAGGTCGTTATCGCGGCGGTTTCCGGCGGTTTTCTCATAATACGATACGCGGTAAGCGTGGGGATGCCTTTCGGTGATCGGGAAGCCGGAAAAGAAAGCCGCCCTAAAGAGGGTGGTGCTGACCTGGCAAACTCCGCCGCCGACCCCTTCGATAGTCTGCCCATTGTAGATGATCAACGCTTCGGTATAACCGTTGTCGATCGTGATCGCGTCCATGGCGTCGGCCATTGAAAAGGTCGAATTCGGTGGAACCAGTAATCCATGAAATTGGCTGGCGGCGGTTTCGATGTTCTGAATGCGCGCTTCGCTGGAACCATAGAAGAAAGAAGTTTCGCTGTGCACCAATTCGGTGATGCCCAGTTCAGCGCCGTTAGAATCGTCACTGATCTGCGGACTTTGCGATATCATGCTGATGTCCACCTCGGTTTGCCCGTCTGCTATGGCGGCTTGAATGGAACCTATCGTGGCTTCATAATCGATCGAGCGGCCATCGATGCCGGGTGAAAGCAAATCCAGCTCTCCGCTTTCATCGTTGAAAATGAATCGCGGATTCTCGGTTGCGATCTCGATATCCGGAGAGATTTCCTGCAAATAGGCATTAATAAAGTCAATTTTCAATTGGGGAATAAGCTCAATTTGACCGTCGCGCTGGCGGCTTTCAAAGGTTAGCATGGCAGCCAGATCCTGCGGATCGATCTGCCATTGGCGGCCGCCGTCGAATTGATCGGCGGGCATCCGCAGGGTGATCGAGCGGTTGATGATCTCCTGCGCCAGGTTGGCGTAGGGACTGGCATCCATGATCAGTGGAGCAGTTTCTTTAACAGGCAGGATTATCTGGTCAAGGTTCAATTGGCTGACCTGTAAACCGAGCTGATCCAGGCTGGCGGAAAGGTCCAACTCCCTGCCGGTTTGGCCCAATTCGGAAACCACCCTTGTGCCATCCAGCGACAGGCCGGCTTCTTTCACCGGTTGGTCGAATTGCTCCGCGATGCGGCTGAGAGTATCCTGCGCGGCATTTTGATCGAAAATGATGGTGGGGGGAAGATTGCGCGTTGTGAAACTCGCGCCGAGTTGATAGGTGAACCAGGCGCCAATGGAGCCGCGGCGGCCGAAATCGTACGCATCGTTAACCGAAGATGCCAGGTCCAGGCTGATGCCCAATTGGGTTGGAGAGACCTCGAGTGGATTGCCGGCGTACCATAGCGTGATGGAATTGTCCGGCGTCAGCGCAGCGGATTCCATCAAACGCTGCGCGGCTTGCATGCGCGTCAGCCCGCCCAAATCGACACCCATGACTGCGATGCCGGGGAAAATACGGCCGTTATACCAGACCTGGTAAACCCCGATCAGCAAGGATCCGAAAAAGAGGAACAGAAAAAGCCCGAGCACAAGGACAGCCAGGCACTGCAGGAGTAATTGTTGAAACGAGGTATGGCCGTTGGAAGATGAAGTTTGCATGACAAAAAAATTATAGCATTTTCGAAAAATCCGGTCAGCGGGGGATATTTGCCGTTTTGAACCTTAAAAAATGCCAAAAATGGCTTAAATTGCCTTGCGGATGCCTTGACAGTCCATGCCACCCGCCTTAGAATATCGGTACAAAGTTACTTCAAAGCATTTGCCTGCGTGCAAATCATTTACAATCGAAGAGCTGAAGTGTGCCGGAGAGGCCAGAGCGAACAAAAATGCCGGTGTTTGCCAAGAATTTGGAAAAACATCGGATTTTTTTCCGCAAAACCCTTGACACGAACAAGGGTTGTGATAAAATCTGCCTCTCGCAATTACACGGAACTTTAACAACTGAAGAGTGAAAGGAAGAGTACCTGAACGTTCTATTGAGTAATAAACTTCGTAAATGACACCGGAAACGGTGTTAGTTTTTGCGGAGAGTTTGATCCTGGCTCAGGATGAACGCTGGCGGCGTGCTTAAT
>CALGUJ010000239.1 GCA_937902055.1 uncultured Pelolinea sp. | reverse complement strand
CTGGATGCCAGCTTCCCGGCGCTGTATCCGCAACTGGAGGATTGGGCATTCGTGAAATAGGGATAGCCATTCCCGATTGATTCATACTGCGATCAATATACCCCGGAGGAATTCGGGGTATATTTTTGCCTCGGAAGGGTGCGCGAATAGAAAATCACATATGTGAACATAAGTAGCAGATGTGAAACAGCTATGGTATATTAAAACCATCATGGATACTTTGGGAAGTGTATGGACAGCGATACACGCAAGCAATTATTAGCTGAAATTGCAACCCTTTATTATAAGGAAAAGAAAACCCAATCCCAGATCGGGCGACGCTTGGGATATTCCCGATCAGCGATTTCCCGCATCCTGACCGAAGCTGAAGAGCAGGGGATTGTCGAGATCATAATCAAGTATCCATTGTCACGAGACGCCAATTTGGAACGCCGCCTGAAGGAGAAATATCATCTGGATGCGGCGTTCGTGATTAATTCAGGCTGGACTTCCTATGCCAACGCCCAGCAACTGGTGGGGCGTATGGGCGCCATTTTCCTGGAACAATCCTTGAAGGACGGCATCACCATCGGCATCGGTTGGGGTATTTCCATTTCAGAAGTTGCGCGCTACCTATCCCCGATGGAATTGGAAAACGTCAAGGTGGTGCAAGTGCTTGGATCGGTAGGCGGGCGCAGCGACCCGCACGTGGACGGTCCGGGCGTGGCGGCGAATTTCGCCAGCAAGCTGAACGCCCGTTACCATATCCTGCACGCGCCGCTGTTTTTAGATACCGAAGACGCCTGTACGACGCTTAAGAACCAGAAGCAAATCGCTGAGACGCTGGATGAAGGGATTCATTGCGACATTGCGTTGCTGGGAATCGGCACCGTGGAGATCGATCCGTTATACTCGAGCATTTTCCGCTCGGGTTTCCTGGCGGAAGAAGAGATCCGCGGCGCGATGCGGCAGGGCGGGTTGGGAAATTTCTGCGGCATGATCCTGGACAAGGATGGCAAGATCCTGGATAACGAGATCAGTTCGCGCATCATGGCCGTAGACCTGCTGCGGCTGCGCGAGAATTGCGGCATGATGGTGGGCATTGCCGCAGGAGAAAAGAAAAGCGGGGCGATCGAATCCGTGTTGAACGGCAATTGGTTGGACGTATTAATCACCGATTCGGCGGCTGTACGCCCGATTTTGCAGTAAATAAGGTTTGGAGGTTGTATGGCTGGTAACAGCAAGAACGAAAAATTGATCGGGGGAATCCTGCCTGAAAGCAAGGCCAGTGATTTATTGTATAAAATGGTGCTGACGCGTACCTTCGAAGAAAACGCGGAAGAAATGTATGCGCTCGGAAAAGTACACGGTACCATGCACCTGTCCATCGGACAGGAAGCCATCGCAGCCGGATCCAGCCCGGCATTGAAGAAGAGCGACTATTTGCTGAACACCCATCGCGGCCACGGGCACTTCCTGATGTGGGGCGGCGACCTGAACCGCATGATGGCGGAGTTCATGGGCAAGGAAGCCGGTTATTGCCGCGGACGCGGCGGCTCCATGCACATCGCCGACGTCGAGAGCAACAACCTGGGCGCGCAGGGTATCGTGGCGGGCAACCTGCCCATTTCGGTGGGCGTGGGCTTGAGCATCCAGATGCGCAAAACCGACCAGGTGGTTCTGACCCTATTCGGCGATGGCGCTTCCAACGAAGGCGCTTTCCACGAAGCACTCAATATGGCGGCCATCTGGGACCTGCCGGTGATCTATTTGTGCGAGAACAACCAATACGCCATGTCGATGGCTTTCGAGCGCGCTTTCCGCGTCGAGCAAGTCAGCGAACGCGCGGCTGCTTACGGCATGGTCGGCCTGACCATCGACGGCAACGACGTGCTGGAGGTGTACAAAGCCGTGGCTGAAGCCGCCGAACGGGCGCGCAAGGGCAACGGCCCAACCCTGATCGAAGCGATCACCTACCGCTGGCGCGGACACTCGAAGAGCGACCGCCAGCTTTACCGCACGCGCGAAGAGGTCAAGGAATGGATGGAGAAAGACCCCATCCAGCGATTCGCCAAAGTCCTGGGAATGAACGAAGCCCAGATGAAAGAGATTCAGGCACAAGCAAAAGAAGACATCCGCAAGGCGGTGGAATTCGCTGAAGCCAGCCCCGAGCCGGACGTCAGCACGATTTTGGAAGGTATCTATGCGTGAGATAAGCTACATGGAAGCCTTGCGCGAAGGCATGCGCCAGGCGATGCAGAAAGATGAACGCGTCTTTGTCATCGGGGAAGACATCGGCGTTTATGGCGGCGCCTTCGGCGTGACGGCCGGTTTGATCGACGAATTCGGCCCCAAGCGGATCATCGACACCCCCATTTCCGAAGCGGGCATCGCGGGCGCGGTGATCGGCGCAGCCATCACGGGCATGCGCCCGATCGGCGAGATCCAGTTCAGCGATTTCGTGGTGATCTCGATGGAGCAGTTGGTGATGCAGGGCGCAAAAATGCGCTTCATGTTCGGCGGCAAGGCGGACGTGCCCTTCGTGATGCGGCTGGCGGGCGGCTCGGGAACAGGCGCCGCGGCGCAGCATTCCGAGAGCCTGGAAAACTGGTTCGTACACGTGCCCGGCCTGAAAGTGGTGATGCCCTCGTCGCCATACGATGCCAAGGGGCTTTTACTTTCCGCAATCCAGGATAACAACCCGATCATGTTCTTTGAGCACAAGCTGCTTTACAAGACCAAAGGCCCGGTGCCGGAGGAAATGTATACCATTCCGCTGGGGCAAAGCCACGTGGTGCGCGAGGGTAAAGACCTGACCCTGATCGCCACCTCCATCATGGTTTCGCGCGCGCAGCAGGCGGCCGAACAATTAGCCAAGGAAGGCAT
>CALGUJ010000238.1 GCA_937902055.1 uncultured Pelolinea sp. | reverse complement strand
GTCTTTTAGACGCATTTTTATCATCTTCAGAAGAAAAGATCTTTGGTGATTTTCTCGAAAGCCTGGCGATTTTTATCGCAGATATGGTCTTCAACGGTTTTAAATCAGGCATTACAGGAATTGATCTGGAAATCAATAGAGAGAATATCCATTATCTGATTTCAATTAAATCAGGGCAAAATTGGGGGAATGCTTCGCAACACAAAAAGCTTGAACAAGATTTCAAGAAAGCAACATCAACAATCAAACAGAATGATCGAACAATCAATGTTCAGTCTATTCTTGGCATTTGTTATGGTAAATCAAAGACCACTTTCAATAACGGCTATTGGAAAATCATAGGACAGAACTTTTGGTATTTTATCAGTGGCGATAAAGATTTATATAAAGAGATCATTGAACCAATAGGCTATCGAGCCAAGGAACATAATGATCAATTTAATCAAGGCAAGGATGCAATTATTAATCTCTTCACTAAATCTTTTGTTAGCGCATTTTGCGATAAAACAGGAAGGATTGATTGGGAAAAATTGGTCGAATTTAATAGTGGGAATTTAGATCTGGATTCAATCAACCTGCAATAATCAGAATCATCAATATGCCCGAACTACCCGAAGTTGAAACCATCGCGCGCATCCTGCGGGAAGGCGCAGGCAATGGACTCGCCGGCTTGCCGGGCAGCCGCATCGAGTCCTGCCGGGTGCTATGGCCGCGCACCATCGCCAGCCCCGCGCCGGACGAGTTCATTCGGCGCATCGCCGGGCAGCGCGTCGAGGCTGTTTCCCGGCGGGGCAAATTCCTGGTCATTCCGCTTAGCAGCGACTCGCTGTTGATCCACCTGCGCATGAGCGGCGACCTGCGCGTGGAATCCGGCGCGGCACCCATCCGCAAGCACGATCGCATGATCCTGAACTTCGCTGACAACCACCGCCTGGCATTCAACGACACGCGCAAATTCGGGCGCGCCTGGCTGACGGCGGAACCGCAGGAAGTGCTGGGAGATTTGGGGCCGGAGCCGCTCGAGCCGGGGCTGACCGCGCAGCCCTTCCACACCATGCTGACTGCGCACCGCCGCCAATTGAAGCCGCTCCTGATGGACCAGACCTTCCTGGCCGGTCTGGGGAATATCTACACCGATGAAGCCCTGCACCTGGCCAGGCTGCATCCCCTGCGGCAAGCGGGGCAACTCACGATGGAAGAAGCCGCGCGCCTGTTGGATGCCATCCGCAGTGTGCTTGCGGAGGGTATTCGCCGCAACGGCGCCAGCATCGATTGGGTCTACCGCGGCGGGGATTTCCAAAATCATTTCCGCGTGTACCAACGCACCGGGGAAGCCTGCCCGGAGTGCGGAACGCCCATCCAGCGCCTGGTGGTCGGGCAGCGCGGGACGCATTTTTGCCCCAATTGCCAGCCGCTTGAATAGTCAGCCTGTCATTATCCGCGTTCCTCATTTATAATCGCTCTTCTTTATAAAGTTAAACAATCATGTGGAATAAATCGTTTCTTCAGCAATTATTAAAATTAGGTTTTCCGATCATGCTGCAAAACCTGTTCACGGTTTTGGGCGCCACGATCACGACCCTGATGACCGGCCAACTGGGCGACGTCCCGCTGGCGGCCATCGGCCTGGCCAATCAGCTCTTTTTTATCCTTTCGCTGGTCCAATTTGGAATTTCCTCCGGTGCGGCCATCTTCACCGCCCAGTTTTGGGGCAATAACGATAAGGATGGCATTTCTAAGGTATTGGGTGTTTCTCTGCTGGTGGATCTGTCCGTCAGCAGCATTTTCATGGTCATCGCGTTGTTCTTTCCGGGCAACTTCCTGCAGCTATTTACATCCGACAAGCAGGTGATCGGGTTGGGCGTCAGCGTGCTGAGCATCGTGGGCTTCAGTTACCTGTTCACGCCCATCACTTTTACTTATAACGCCATCCTGCGCTCCACCGGCAACGTGCGCCTTCCCATGGTGGTCAGTTCCATCGGCATCCTGCTGAATATCGTGTTCGGCTATTTGCTCATCTTCGGCAAAATGGGCATGCCGTCGCTCGGCGCCCAGGGCGCCGCATACGCCAATCTGATCGCGCGAGTGGTGGAATGTGCTGTCATGGTGGGCATGACCTACTACCTGAAAACCCCACTGGCGGTTAGCCCTCGCCAAATGTTCTCTTTCAATACCAGTTTTCTATCCAAGATCTTGAAACGGGTGCTGCCCGTTACCGTCAACGAATTGATGTGGTCACTGGGAATCTCCGCTTATAGCGCCATCTACGCGCATATCAGCACGGAGGCCATCGCGGCCATTAACATCCGCTCCTCAATAGAGGATATGTTCTTCGCGCCCTTCCTGGGGATCACGCATGCCTGCGCCATCGTGGTGGGCAATGCCATTGGTTCGGGAGAACAGGAGAAATCCCACGGTTACATCAAGCAAACTGTCAGGATCGTTTTGGTGATGGGCATCTGCCTGGGAGCCGTTTTGATCTTCGGGCGCGGATTCATCGCTTCGCTCTACAACATCAGCGATCTGACCGATTTTTACACGCGCAACCTGCTGTTGGTACTGGGTTCTTTTTTGTGGCTGCGTACCATCAACACGCTTTATTTTGTAGCCATGCTGCGCAGCGGCGGAGACACCCATTTCGGTTCTTTGGTAGACGTGGGGGGTATGTGGCTGATTGGTGTGCCGGCCGCCTTATTGGCTGCTTTTGTATTCCACCTGCCGGTTTACCTTGTTTACCTGGCTGTCATGTTGGATGAAGCCGCCAAGTTAATTCTGTTCATCAACCGCTTCCGCAGCCGGAAGTGGATCCACAGTCTGGTGGAGAGGGCATAATATTTTCCTGCGGGGATTACCAGCCACGATAGGCATTATGAGTGAATACGGCAGCGATAAAAGCCGGTTTATAACACTGAAAGCAACAACCATATAGCCAAAGCAAAGAAGACGATTGCCATGCCGATCTTGACTGCAGCGGCATGTTTTTGCAGGAATTTGGTCAATTCTTTCGAGGTTGTGCCGAAATAGGCCAGGATGAAAACCACCACCAGCGGCAGAATGAAGAGCAGGTTATACAACACCAGAAAGAAAATCGCCCGCAATTTCAACTCCGGCATGCTGCTGACAAAAATGATGGTCGGCAGGTAAACCTGGCCCGTGCAAGCCAGCTCCAGGATAGCGATCAACAGTCCGCTGAAGAATGCCCCGGCCGCGTATGCTTCGCTGCTGCGCCCCTGTCGGATCACCTTGTTGATACGCTTACGTAGCGCTTCCGGCAGTTTGAGCGCCATGTCGTCCAATTGGCCTTGCCGGGCTTTGAAGAAATCCAGGATGCTGAAAAGCCCCAAGCCAAAACAAAGCGCGGCTGTAAGGATATACACCCAGCGCGCGATGATGGTTAGGGTATTGCCGAGCAAGTCCAACACTTTATACAGGCCCAGACCGATCACCAAATAAGCGGCGAAAACACCCAGGGTGAAGGCCGCGCCCACCGCGATCACTTCGCGGCCTTTACGGCCGGAGAGCGTCAAGTAGGAAACGAAGAAAATAAGCGTGGCGAAAGCGCAGGGATTCAACCCATCCACCAGGCCGGCGAAAATCACCGTCAGCCAGCTCATCTGGCGGAATCGATCTGCGATATTCGAACTGCCCTCATCCGGGTTATATGCTTCCCAAATCTTGGGAGCGCCTTCCTGCTGGTAGCATCTCAGCGCCGTTTCAAGCGCTTCCGGCGTGATCTCGCCCTCGCCGATCCAGGCTTGATTGCCGATGAAAACCGCCGGGGAATGAAAATCTTTGCGGCCGGCCCGCTCCGCCAGCCACATGCCTAAACCGGCATGTTCGTAAACGTTGAATTTTTCGACGATCAATTGCGGGTAGCGCGCGCGCAAATAAGCCAGGTCGGCTTCCACCCGGCTGCAACTGTCGCAGCCGGTTTGGTAGAAATAAGCCGCGTAAATAGGCGCGCTGGTCTGGCACGTTTCGCCGGAATCCAGCGTGCAAATCTGGTCATTGGTGGATGCGTTCGCTTCTGAAATAATCGCGGAAGGGTCGAAAGCCGGGATCTCCGGCCAGCCGATGCCGCCCGCTTGGATGCCGTCTTCTATGATGGTGCGAACCTCGGCGCGGATCGCATCCACACCGATCAGCACGTGGTCGCCGATGATCAGGGTTGGGATGGCGCGTTCCTCCGCTTTCACGTCGAAGTGCTCCTCGGCGTCGATCAGCAATTCGTAATTATCGGCGTAATCGATCTCGATCAGGCGGATATCCAGCCGGGTGCCGAATTCATTCTGCATCGGCATCAGCACGTTATTCAACGCATCCATGCAATGCGGACAATCCGCAGAATAAAAATACAAGCCGTGCACGGCCGAAGGGTCACAGGGCAGCGTTCCGGCTTCGATCAACGAGGGCTGGGTGGGTAACGGCGCCGGATCATCGAAGTTAGCCGGTTTCAGGGCCAAATCTTGCCGGGCAGGTTCGATCAAAGCCGAGGCAGAAACCAGCCAGGCAGCCAGTATGACCAATCCCAACAACAGCTTGTTATTTCGCATGTGAATAATCCTTCAGCCGAAAATGATGGCTAATCATAATCCTGATTTTTCAACCTGTCTCGGCATCATTATGAGGGAAATAATTGATTGAAAATCTGCGGGGCATGTTTGCGCACCATATCCGAAGAAATGGCATTCTGGCGGCAGATATCCGCATACATATCCACGCTTGGGCGGCGGATGCGACGTTGGGTTTCCAGCTCCAGTCCCCAAAGTCCAAAGCGCTGCGACCAGGCGCGCTCCCATTCGAAATTGTCCACCTGCGACCAGTGATAGTAGCCGCGTACATTCCAGTTGAAGTTGGCCACGCGCCACACCTCGTGCAAATGCTGGATGGTGTACTGCGGCCGCAGCGTATCTTTTGAATCCTCAACGCCGTTTTCAGTGATGTAGATCGGCAGGTTGAATTTGTGCGCCCATTTCAACGCGGCGGTCATGCCGCGCGGGATGTTGGCAATAAATCCGGTCTCGCTCATTTCGGAATCCGCGGGGTAGAACCGGCGGCTGAATACGTCTTTCACCGCAAAGGGCTTGAAGGCAACTTTATCCAGGGTGTAGTAATTGATTCCGACAAAATCCTGTGTGCCGATCGCCTCGGGCACAAATTCTTTTTTCAACGCGAATTTCAGGGTTCCATTTACCAATGCGTTGGAAAACGCGTCATTGTAGCTGGCATTATTAAAGCGGGTGATCCATACATCCGGCGGGAACCAGGCGCGCGCGGCTTCAAAGCCGCGGTAATTCTTGGCATAGCCAACTTGCGCATCGGGTTGCATCTCATGGATAATTTTATAAGCGGCCGCGTGGCCCTTCAGCAAGTTGCGCATCACCTTGAACGCGGCTCCCAGGTCATTTTTACCGGGAGGGAAATCCCCGCCCACGTACCCGCTGGTCACATACACGTCCGGCTCATTGATGGTTACCCAAAAATCAACCAGGTCATGCAGAGCGCCAACAGCTTTTCGAACGTACTCGGCAAAATATTTCGGTGCGGCATCGTTCTCCCAGCCGCCATCCTCATACAACCAAAGCGGGTCGGTGAAATGATGCAGGGTCAGCATGGGCTTCAATCCCAGTTTGATCGCGCCCCGGATAATGTGGCGGTAATGCTCAAGCGCGCCATCATCCCATTGATCCGGCCGGGGCTGGATACGGCTCCATTCGATGGATAAGCGGTGGGTATTTTGTCCATCCCGGGCAGCGTTTTCCAGGTCTTCCTTCCACCGTCCGCCCCACCAATCGCAAGCCAACCCGCATTTTTGTCCCTGAAAAACACGGCCGGGTGCGTTCTCCCAGGCGTACCAGTTATTATTGGTGTTCCCGCCTTCCACCTGGTGGGCGGCGGTAGCCGTGCCCCACAGAAAACCCTGGGGAAAATGATAGATTGCGTCCGGCATTCGGAATCCTCCTGTTTGCAGCGATTGACGAGCAAGTTTATTATAAAGGATTGTCCGTTCCTTCTGCCGGTGCGTCTCTGGAAGGGCCGGCTTCACCCTCCCCAAAAAATGGGTACTCGCAACTGATGAACCTCCACGCGAGCCTGTAAGGTAAAATAAGCATGGAAATGTGATAAAATCCGGCGCTGTTTTCACTAACAGGAGTCAATAAAAGATGACCAGTAATTTTCACAAGGTTTTCCCCAACCATTACCACTTGCCCGAACGGATTAACCGCCTGGGCGAACTGGCATACAATCTTTGGTGGGTATGGAACCCGATCGGCTTGCGCATTTATCTGCAATTGGACCGGCGGTTGTGGGAGAAAGTCAACCATAACCCGATCGCCTTCCTGCATCAGGTCGATGAGGCCAAACTGGCCGCCGCTTCCAAGGATAAGTACTTTCTGGAAGAATATGACCACGTCATGGCGGAATTCGACGCTTATATGGGCAATGAGAAAACCTGGTTTGCCCGGCAATACCCTGATTTAAAGAACCGGCAAATCGCATATTTCTCCTTCGAGTTCGGCTTGCATGAATCCATGCCTTTTTACGCCGGCGGTTTGGGGATCCTGGCCGGCGATCATCTCAAGGAAGCCAGCGATTTGGGCCTGCCCATCACGGGGATGGGATTCATCTACAAGCAGGGCTATTTTGTTCAAAAGATCACCGAAGACGGCTGGCAGGAAACCAGCAATTATCATTTTGACTTCGAGGAAATGCCGATCATCGCCATCGTGGATGATAAAGAAAAACCGCTGACGATTTCGGTTAAGCTGCCGGATCGGGTGGTTTCCGCGCGGGTGTGGATGCTGCAAGTTGGGCGCGTATCCCTTTACCTGCTGGATTCAAACGTGCCGCAAAACTCAGTCAACGACCGCCAGCTAACCTCCCGCCTGTACAGCAGCGACCTGGAGATCAGAATCTCCCAGGAAATGTTGTTGGGCATGGGCGGTGTGCGCGCCCTGCGTAAACTGGGTTACAAGCCTGACCTGTGGCACATGAACGAAGGCCATTCCGCTTTCCTGACGCTGGAAAATGTGCGCGAATTGATTGCCGAAGGCATGACCTTCGATGAAGCTGCCCAAAAGCTGCGCAAAACCAACATCTTCACCACCCATACCCCCGTCCCCGCCGGGAACGATCAATTCCCGATCTGGCTGATCGATAAATATTTCCCGAGTTATTGGGAGGAAATGAAACTGACCCGCGACCAGTTCGTGGAGTTGGGCAAGCAAACCCAGCCCTGGGGAGATACGTTCAGTATGCCTGTGCTGGCGCTGCACCTCTCGGAACGCTGCAATGCAGTTTCGGAACTGCACGGCGAAGTCGCCCGCAAGATGTGGAACTTTCTGTGGCCGGAACGCGAAGCCAGAGACGTACCCATCCAAAATATCACCAACGGCGTGCACATGGGTTTTTGGCTGGCGCGCCGCATGCGGCTGCTGTTCGACCGCTATCTGGGAATGGACTGGATGGAGCACATGGACGATCCGGATCTATGGACACGTGTCGAGCAAATTCCGGACCTGGAACTTTGGGACGTGCGCAGGCACCTGAAACGCAAATTGATCAATTACGCCATTGAAAGCGCACGCGAAAACTGGCAGAGCACCAAACACAGCGCCAGCCAGGTGATCGCGGATGGCGTCATGCTGGATCAATACTCGTTGACTGTCGGTTTCGCGCGGCGGTTCGCAACTTATAAACGCGCCGACCTTTTCTTCTCGGAATACGATCGTTTATTGAAACTTATCAATGATCAGGACCGGCCGGTGCAGATCATCCTGGCCGGCAAAGCTCACCCGGCCGATGAACCCGGCAAGCTCCTGATCCAGAAGGTTTACCGGGTCGCCAAGGATGCGCGCAGCGGCGGACGGATCGTTTTCCTCGAGGATTACGATTTGAACATTGCCCGCCTGTTGGTTCAGGGCGTGGACGTTTGGATGAACACGCCGCGCCGACCCAATGAAGCCTCGGGAACCTCCGGCATGAAAGCAGCCATCAATGGAACCTTGAATTTCTCGGTGCTGGACGGTTGGTGGCGCGAGGGATTCAACGGTAGCAACGGTTGGGCCATCGGCAATGACGAGGACTACGACGACCCCAACAAGCAGGATGAAGTGGACGCTGCCAGCCTATACAACACGCTGGAGAACGAGATCATCCCGCTGTATTATCAAACCCGGTCGATGGGCGACGCTTCTCCTCAGTGGATCGCGAAGATCAAGGAAAATATGCGCTCGCTTTCATGGCAGTTCAATACCCGCAGGATGGTCAAGGAATACCTGCACAAGATGTATCTGCCGGCGTTTAAAGAATAAAGTATCAAGGTTTGGAGAATGGAACACTTTTTAGCTACACAGAATATTTGGGTGGTTGCATCGGTCATATTCATCACACGCGTGTTGAATATGGCGTTGGATACTATCCGCATGTTGACGGTGGTGCGCGGCATGCGCACAATCACCTGGATTTTGGGCGTCCTGCAGACGATCACCTTCGTTTTGGCGCTCGGCTCGGTGATGAGCGACCTGGACAACCCGATCAAGATCATGGCGTACTCGGTCGGCTTTGCTACCGGCAACGTGATCGGCATGATGATCGAAGAACGGCTGGCTTTCGGTTTTGTGAACATGACCATCATCAGCTCGGTGCGCGGCCAGGCGTTGGCCGGCAAATTGCGCAGCCAGGGCCACGCGGTCACGGAAATCCCGGCGCGCGGCAAAGACGGCAGCGTTGCGATTTTGGAATGCAGCGTTCAGCGCAAGTTCGCCCCTGAAGTCCAGACCACTGTCCTGGAGTGCGATCCCAACGCGTTCATTACCACTAGGGATATTCAAAGAGTTTGGCGCGGATATTGGCGGGATTAGATTTTTCGAAATCCGAAAGTGTGAAAGCCGGAATAATTAATCCGGCTTTTTTATTAAATCAAGGTCTTTCGCAAGCTGAACAAGAATAAAGCCACGCTGAGCAGGGTCAACAGGGTGCCCGCTGCCAACAGGAGCGTATGCAAATTCGTATTCAAGAGATAATCCCCGACGGGATTTGCTCCAACCGGTTGATCCCCTATATCATTTGCCGCCTGCAATCGAGCCATTCGGTCGTTACGGTATAGTCCGATGCAGATTCCCAGGATAATTCCCAGGATACCGAGCGCCAGAATAACAATGTTGATCGTTCTCATAACGCTTTTCATCTCAATCCTTTACTGCCAGTCGCCAAAATAACTTGGCTTTTAAAGAGACTGGAGAAAATCCCAGTCTCTTTTTGTCAAAATTTCCAATTCTCAAAAATCTAGCGCGGTCCTCCACCGCGAACGATATTGATCATTCTGTTGCGTTGGCCGCCCATCATCATGCCATTTCCTTCAGGAGATTCCGTATTGGATAAAACTGCAACTCGGTCTCCTTCCTGAATCTGGTCGCTGACGATTGCGGTATTGGTGTCGGATTTCGCGCCGATCTCGACCGGAACGATTTGCATGCTGCCACCATCGCCGATGACGTTCACGGCATACGTTCCATCATCCTGGGTGATCAAGGCATCGTTGGGTACCAGCAAAGCCTCTTCGGTTTGGCTGACAATGATGCTCACCACTGCCGTGAATCCGGGTTTCACGTTTTCATCGGCATCCTCAACCTTGATGACCACCGAGAAATAAACGATGCCATAAGAATTGGCTTCGCCGGAGGACGAGATGGATTGGACGAAACCGGAATACTCTTTATTGGAAATTGGGTCAAAGGTAATTGCCACATCCTGACCAACTTCGATTTTGTTGACATCTTCCTGCGACACCTGCACGGTCACAATCAGGTTATCAAGATTGTCGATACGGATGGCTTCATCGCCAGTGTCGACCACGTCGCCGGCCACCGCCGAGATGGATGTGACTGTCCCGTCAAATGGCGCGATGATCTTGGCTTTGTCGACCTGGTTTTGCAAACTTTGCACTTTCGACTGCGCGGCGCTGATCTCCTGGTTCGCATCCACGTACCGTTTATAGGCAACTTCAGCTTCCGACACTGTCGATACCTGCTGGTCGTACTCAATGAAGTCGGTTTCGACCGCAATATCGAAGGGAATTCCCAGGATCTGGTTGAGCGCCCGTTTCAGGCTGTCACGCTTAAGAATTCCCGCCTGTAAAGCTTCGTAAGCTTCTATCCTGGCAGGGTCGTTCTCTTCCAGATTTTTTACTGCATCGTATGCCTCCTCAAGATCCCATACTGCGGCTCGGGCTGCATAGTAATTATCACGTACAGCATCGACCCGTTCCATGGAGGACTGCCCATAATTCCAGGCAAGTTTGTCCGCTTTTTTGTTGATCAGCATTTTTTCCTGGTAAACGAGGTCCGAGAGGACGCTTTGATATTCGCTGTCAGCGGCGATCAATAAATCCAGGTCGTTTTGCGCTTCCAGCAAATCGCTGTAAGCATTCAGGATCGATGCCGATTGAGAGGAAGCTTCCAGTTCGATCAACACGTCGCCTTTTTCAACCATATCGCCCACTTTCAGATCGAACTCACCAACAACGCCATCCGAATTCCAAATCAAAGTCGTGGACGGCTGCGCTTCCAGCGTACCATAGCTGTCGATGGTTTCCGTGATCGAGCCGAGCGTAACCGTCCCGAGCTCTATTTGCGGCAACGCATCACCGCCCAGGAACATCGGCATTACCAATACTGCTGCAACAGCCAGTACGAGTATAAGAGCGCCGGTGATGAGAACCGTTTTCTTGTGGGTCGCAAAGAAGCCTGGTAACTTTATTTCTTTTTTCATTTTTCAACCCGTTTCTCGATTTACCGGTGGGGACAGAACCATCCCACCGGTTATCTTTTTATTCACTGCGCAGGGCTTCTACCGGTTCGAGTTTGGAGGCGCGATTGGCGGGGTAGATACCAAAAACCAGACCCACACCTATTGAAAATCCCAAGGCTAAAAGCACGGAGCCAAAAGTGATTACAGGCGTCAAACTGAAACTGGATGCAGCAGCGATATTCTTAATCGCAATTGTCAAAACCCAGGCCAAAGCGACTCCCAGAACCCCGCCAACCAAGCCGATAATCAACGACTCGACCATAAACTGCAGCAGGATATCGCTGTTGGTTGCCCCCACAGCTTTGCGCAAGCCGATCTCTTTGGTGCGTTCAATCACGGACACCAACATGATATTCATAATGCCGATGCCCCCCACCAGCAAAGAGATAGCTGCGATACCGCCAAGAAAGACAGTCAGTACACCTGTGATTGAAGTGGCTGCTTCGGTCATGGATTCCATGGACATGATATTGAAGTCATCGTCCTCATCCGAACTGATGTCATGGCGTGAACGTAAAAGTGAGGTAACTTCAGATACTGCCGCATCGATGGATTCAGAATCGACTGCCGACACCGAGATCATATCCACTTCATTGTTGGCATTGGAGCGCGCGATCAGGCGCGAAAAAGCCGTGGTGATGGGCACGATGATCTGGTTATCCGCCGAGCTGCCCATCGAGGAACTGCCGGAAGATTCCAAAATACCGATCACCTCATATAGCATGTTGCCGATGCGGATTTTTTGACCCACAACGCCGACATCCGATCCGAATAATTCATCCACCACGTCGCTGCCCAATACGGCCACCGTGGATTTGGCATCGATATCTTCATCGTTGATGAATCGCCCGGTGGATACCGAGGTGTTGCGGACGGTTGCGTAATCGGGCGTGACGCCGTTGATGGTGGTTGAAATGCTGTCATCGCCATAAACTACTGTGCGACTTGTATTCACGGATGGCGCAACCGCCATCACGTGCGGCGCTCCGCCGGATTCTACGATCGCCTCGGCATCCGACAGCGTAAGCGCCTGCGGGTTCGCGTTTTCCCAGGCGCGCGAAACATAGATCAGGTTTGTACCCATCGATTCAATGGAACTGGTGATGGATGACGATGCACCCTGTCCGATGGCCGTCATGGCAACCACGGCAGCCACACCGATCACAATCCCAAGCATGGTCAAACCCGTGCGCAACTTATTCGCACTCAGGCTTTCCAATGCTTCTTTAATAAATCTCCAGCTATTCATTTTCAACCCTTCCATCCAGAATCCGCACCGTCCGTTGAGTCAAAGCGGCAATCTTGGGATCGTGGGTAACGATAATCAAGGTGACGCCGCTTTCTTTATTCAAACCCAACAGCAGGTCCATAATTTCCCTGCCGGAGGTCGAGTCCAGGTTGCCGGTGGGTTCATCCGCCAGAATAATGGCCGGGTCGTTCACCAGCGCTCGGGCGATCGCCACGCGCTGCTGCTGACCGCCGGACATTTCGACCGGTTTATGATTCATGCGGTTCTCGAGCCCCACCCTGGTCAACAGCTCTTTGGCGATTTCCTCCGGGTTGCCATGTCCGTTGTTGCGCCGGTAGCGCATGGGGAGCATTACGTTGGCTACCGCAGTGGAACGTGACAGCAGGTTATAGGATTGAAAGATAAATCCCACCTGACGGTTACGCACATCTGCCAGTTGATCGTCATTCATGGCGTGCACATCCTCACCGTTGAGAATGTACGTCCCGCTGGTGGGACGGTCGAGACAACCCAGCATATTCATCAGAGTCGATTTACCCGATCCGGAAGGGCCCATGATCGCGATGACTTCTCCTTTTTTTACCGACATGGAGAGGCCACGCAGGGCATTCACCTGGATCTCACCGATCTGGTAGGTTTTGACAAGGTCCATCACTTCTACAACATTTTTTTTCATTTTAATTTGCCTACCATTATGATTTTTCTACTGACCACCAGGACCGCCGCCAGCCGGGGGTTGGCCGCCGCCACCGCCACCGCCGCCCATCATCATCATGCCGAACATATCTTCGCTGTCCGAACTGTAGATGATGACTTGGTCGCCTTCTTCAATTTCGCCGCTGGTAATTTCAGCGAACAGATCGGAGGTCGCGCCTACTTCAACCGGCACCATGGTGGTGCTGCTGCCACTTGCCACAACAACCATATAGGAACCATCACGGCTGACAACGGCATCGTAAGGAACCAGTAGGGCATCTTGCACTTCCGCGGTGACTATGCTGACAACGGATGTGAAACCGGGCTTTACCTGGTCATCAGCGTCGTCAAGCTTGACCCACACGGAAAATTGAACCACGCCATTATCATCTTCCTCGCCGGAAGAGGAAATGGATGAAACGTAACCGGTATATTCCTTGTTGGCAATTGCGTCGAAAGTGACGGTTGCCTTCTGCCCGACAGCCACCTTGTTGATATCGACTTCCGAGATTTGGACTTCGATCATCAAATTGTCGAGGTTGCTGATGGTCAGCGCCGCTGTGGTGTTATCCGAATCGGAATAGCTGGTGATGAGGTCGCCGGCCACCGCTTCAATTTCCGTTATCGTGCCGTCGAAAGGTGCAATGATACTGCCGGTTGCGATGGTGTTCTTCAAAGCCTGCACAGCCGCTTCAGCCGCCGCGATCTCTTCGCTCTGGTCCAGATAGCGGTTATAAGCCACGCGCGCTTCCTTGACAGCCGCCAAGGCCGCATCGTACTCGATGAAGTTAGTCTCAACGCCGTAGTCGTAATAAACTCCCAGGATGTAATTTAGATTTCGCAGCGCTTTTTCCTGCGCCTCGATGGCTGCTTTCCTGTCTTCATAAGCCGCCTCTTTTTCAGGATCATCGGCAGCCAAATCGGAAAGAGCATCATAGGCAGCCTCTTTCTCCCACACAACCTCTTTGGCATCGTAATATGCCTTACGGGCTGCGTCGACGGTTTCATCGGAAGCTCCCTTTGTGTTGTAGTAATCGCGGTCGGATTTATATTGAATTAATTCATATTCCGCATCCGCCAGCGTCTGGGAGGCCGTATACAAGTCGGTATTGGCGCTCTTCAGGTTTTCGAGAGTTTCTTCGGCATCCAGCAGGCTGGATTGCGCTTCGAGGATGGAAGAATCCAACGTGCTCTCGGTTAATGTCATCAATACATCGCCTTCCTTGACTTTATCGCCGACTTTAACATCGAAGCTATCCACAATACCGCCCGATTGCCAGGTGAGTGTGGCTGAAGGAATGGCTTCCAGCGTTCCGACCACATCGATGGTTTCAGTTAAACTACCGCGGGTCACCTGACCATACTCGACAGTGGCTTCCGCTTGTTTGGGTGTCAGCAATGCCGGAAGAACAATCCCGGCCAGGATGACAACCACCAGCGCCGCGCTGATGATCCAAAAGAGTTTTCGCTTTGTGTTGTAAAAATTAACGATCTTTGATCTATAGAAATCAACAATCTTCGTCTTGATTTTTTCAATATCCATTTTCATATTCTCCTATCGTGTTTTCGGCAGGGAAACAGATTTCCCAAGCTGTAATCATAAAAGCAGGGCGTCAAAAATGCATATGCAGGGGGTAAATTAATCGTATGAAGGCAATCACCATTGCTTATGACTGCCATCACCCTTAATATTCTTTAATATGTGTTAATATGCACGTATGAAAAACGAGTTCGTTGACCGCCGTGTTCTTCAGATTTTACGCTGGTCTATTTTAGTCCAGTTGTTATTTCTTTTATTGAGCTCTTTTTCACCTCTTTTTTCACTACGCGCGAATTATTTCCAGGTGGACCTCTATGATTACATCACCCTGGGTGCTGTTGCTTTGATGGGATTGATCCTGCTGATGCTGTCTTTTAAAAAGGTCGAACAACGCATCACGAAAAGGATATTTTTAGCCATTCTTTATTCCATCGCTTTGATAACGATCCTTTCGCGGCATGTATTTTCCCTTTCCGTGCAAAGGATGATACCGAATTCTTCCCCGACTCTCCTGCGCTGGGATGCCATTTTTTTCCTGATCATCCCGCTGGTCTTCATCGCCTGGCAGTTTCCACTTAAGCAAGTGCTTCTTTACTGCCTGGTCATACTGCTCGCGGATACCCTTCCGATGATCGTGGAGCCCAACCGGGGAGTGCTGGTGATCATGCACGACTTGTCGGCGAAATCGGGAATAGTGATTACTACAGACGACATCGACCGGGATATTTTTTTCATTCTGGCGGATTTCATGGGAAGTTTCGCGCGCAGCGTGATCCTGGCGATTGTGGGCTGGATTGAACATAGCCTGGTCACCGTTCAGCGCAGCCAGCACGAGCAATTGGCAGAAGCCAACCTGAAATTACAGAAATATGCGCTCACCAGCGAGAAACTGGCCCAAACGCAAGAGCGCAACCGCCTGGCGCGTGAATTGCACGACACGCTGGCGCACACTCTGAGCAGCACTTCCGTTCAGTTGGAAGCGATCAAGGCATTATTCGACCGCAATCCTGAACAGGCCAAAGCTATGCTGGCGCAGACGCTTGAGAACACCAAGAGCGGCCTGGCGGAGACACGCCGCGCGCTGGTGGATTTACGCACTTCCGAACTTGAAGCATACGGACTCACTCAGGCGCTCCGCAACGTTTTCCAATCCGCCAGCGAACGAGGCGGTTTCAAGGTGGAATTTCATTTGGAAAAAGGGCTGGACGTCCTGCCGGACGAGGTCAGCCATACCATCTACCGCACCGCACAGGAATCCGCGGAAAATATCCTGCGGCATGCCAATGCCACCAAAGCGGAAATCAGCCTGCTGGCGGATGGAGATCAGATAAAATTAAAAATCAAGGATAACGGAAAAGGATTCGACCTCCAGAAAATAAAAAAGGAACAACTGGGCATCCGCGGAATGCGTGAACGGATCGAAATGCTGGGCGGCGCCTTTGATATTCAGAGTGCTGAAAAACTTGGAACGGAAATCACGATCCTCATGAAGATGAAATATGATTAAACTCATCATCTGCGACGATCAGGAAGTGGTCTGCCAGGGCCTTAAAGCCATCCTGAGCACGGCTGAAAACCTGGAAGTGCTGGGCATCGCCAGCAACGGCGCCGAGGCCATCGACCTGGTGGAAAGCCATCCGGCGGACGTGATTTTGATGGATCTGAAAATGCCGATCATGAACGGCATTCATGCCACCAAAGCGATCAAGGAAAAGCACCCTGAAATTAAAATCTTGGTGTTGACCACTTACGATGCAGACGCCTGGCTGTTCGATGCCATCCGCAATGGAGCGGATGGATACTTGCTAAAAGATACTTCACGGGAAGCGCTCATCCAGGCTATCGAAGAAATCGTGGCCGGTAATACACCGGTGGATACCAAGGTGGCGGGAAAATTATTCCACCAGCTTGCCAAACAAGCCCTGCCCGGCGATTCGACCCTGGGGCGGAATCTTTCTGACCGGGAAAAAGAAATCCTCAAGCTGATCACCCACGGCATGGCTAACGCCGAAATTGCCCAAACGCTATTTCTCTCCGAGGGAACCGTACGAAATTACGTAAGCGCCATCCTGGAAAAACTGGAAGTGGAAGACCGAACCCAGGCTGCCGTTCTGGCGCTGCGATATGGATTGGTCGAGTAAAGCCTCTTCCTTTTCAGCCACTCTGAACAAATCCTCTACTCATTCCCCGCGCAATTCGGTAGAATGAGAATATGAATAAGGAAACTTACGACGATTTCAGCCAGGATTACGATCGTTTCGTCAATTGGCCGGCCCGCCTGGCCCTGGAATTGCCTTTCATCCAAAAGCAACTCAAACAGATCGAGAAAAATATCCAGCGGCCGCCAAAAGTACTGGACGCGGCTTGCGGCAGCGGTATGCACGCCATCGCGCTGGCCGGAATGGGCGCCATCGCCTATGGTTCGGATATCAGCCCTAAAATGGTTGAAAAAGCGCGCGAAAACGCCCGTACAGCCGGGGTGCAAGCAAAATTCCTGGTATCCGCTTTCGGTAACCTGGCGCGCGATTTTCAGGCGGAACCCGAATTTCCTTTCGATTTGATCCTGTGCCTGGGCAATTCGCTGCCGCACGCGCTTTCCGGGCAAGCCTTGCGGGAGGCGCTGCAGGATTTCGCTGACTGCCTGCAGCCGGGCGGCGGGATCATCATCCAGAATCGCAATTTCGATGCAGTGATTGAAAACAGGAATCGTTGGATGGAACCTCAAAATCATATCGAAGGTTCACAGGAATGGGTCTTTTTACGATTCTACGACTTTGATCCCGATGGCCTGATCACCTTTAATATCCTGCGCTTGCAGCGCAACGGAACCGAAGCCTGGCAGCAGCGTATCTCATCCACCAGGCTCTATCCTCTTAAACAGGCGCTTATGACCGACCTGTTGCAGGAATGCGGTTTTATGGATATTAACTTTTTCGGCGCATTATCGGATGAACCATTCAACGCTGGAACCAGTGGAAATCTGGTGGTCACTGCGCGCAAGAAGTAATTCGGACTATATTTGTCTTATTTGTCTACCGGATGATATAATCGCCGCATGAATAAACGTTGGCTGATTGTCACTATCGCCATTCTATTGGTTTTGACCATCTTCAGTTATTCTCTGCTGTTGAACCGCTCATTCCAGGAAAAGTTGGGATGGCATATCAACCAATGGATGGGTCGTATGCGCACCTGGCTGAATCCACCACAGGCCGTCGCTTTTTCGAGCGACGGCAGCGCCGGCGAAGCAGATGACCTTGCCATTCCCAGCCCGAACGTAGCCACCATGACGCCCCTTCCCACGCATCAGGTTACCGAAGCGCCGACCGCGACCTTCGCCCCGCTCCCGCTGGCGTATTCCATTGAGGGTGGAAATTATTTTTCGCAGCACAACCGCTGGAATTACTGCGGGCCGGCCAACCTGGCAATGGCGCTGTCGTATTGGGGCTGGGAAGGGACGCACGACGACGTTGCCGGCAAGGTCAGAACATACAACAAGGATAAGAACATCACTCCCGGCGAATTGCAGGCTTACGCTGAAGAAGAAGCTGGAATGGGCATGATCATTCGAGTCGGCGGAGATCTGGACACCTTGAAACGCTTCATCGCCGCCGGGTTCCCGGTGATCGTCGAGAAAGGTCCCACTTTCCGCGACATCCAATACAACCTTACCTGGATGGGCCATTACCAGGTGCTTTCCGGTTATAACGATGCGCAGGCATACTTTATCGCCCAGGATTCTTACATCGAACCGGATTACCACCAGCCTTATGACACGCTTCTGGATGAGTGGCGGTCTTTCAATTATCTTTACATGATCGTTTATCCGCCAAACCTGGAAAATGATGTGTTGAATTTGTTGGGTGATGACCGCAACGAATATAAAAATTACGAGAACGCCCTTGAAAAAGCCCAGCAGGAATTCTACCAATTGAGTGGTATGGAACGCTTTTACGCCTTGTTCAATTACGGCACCAACCTGGTCAAGTTGCGCGATTACAGCGGTGCCGCCAAGGCTTACGATCAGGCTTTCGAACTTTACGATGCGCTGCCGGACGAAAGCATCATTCCCTACCGCATCCTTTGGTACCAGACCGGCCCCTTCCTGGCCTATTACTACTCTGGGCGCTACGCGGATGTGATCGAAAAAGCCACCAAGAATTCCATCGAAATGGTGCGTGACAATGAACCGGCGCTGGAGGAGAGTTATTACTGGCGCGGCATGGCCAGAATCTCTATTGGGGAGCGGGAAAAAGGCATCGATGATTTCTACACCTGCCTGCAATACCACCAGGATTACGATCCCTGCGTGGAAGCTCTCAACAATCTGGGGATCTATCCATAATCGGTTGCAAATCCGGTTTCAACCGAAACCGGTAATGAGATACCATTAAACCGTTACAATAAACATGATGCCGATTTCCAATAAACTGGCCAGGTTTTTTCTGTTCGGGGCGCTGTGCGCCGCCAGCCTGCTCGCGTCCGTCTCTCCCATACAGGCCCAGAGCAGCCTGAATCTGCGCGTGAACGCGCCGGATTTGAGCCAATTTCCCAAGATCACACTATATGTTGAGGCATACGACAGCCAGGAAAAGTTCATTACCGGCATGGATTTAAATAACTTCAACGTGTTCGAAGACGGATACCAGCGCGTGGTCAACGAGGTGCAGGAGCTGGAACCCGGATTGCACACCATCATCGCGCTGAACCTTGGCGCTACCCTCAGCAACCGCAAGAATGCCACACTGCCAACCCGCT
>CALGUJ010000237.1 GCA_937902055.1 uncultured Pelolinea sp. | reverse complement strand
ATGGTGAAACACCAGGCAGGCCCGACCAGGGCATAAACAATGGCCGAAACCGCCGGACCGATCACAACCCCAAGGTTGAAAATGGAACTGTTCAATGCGATGGCATTGGATAGATCTTCGCGATCCACCATTTCCACCACGAAAGCCTGGCGCGCGGGCGCGTCGAAAGAATTGGCGATCCCCAGAAGGAAGGCCAGGATGATGATATGCCATGCCTGTACCAAACCGGTAAATGTCAATACTGCCAGTATGAAAGCCAAAACCATCATGGAAGCCTGCGTGATGATGATCAATTTGCGCTTGGAAATTTTATCCGCGACGATCCCGCCGAATAAGGTAAAAAACAGCGTGGGCAACCCGTTGGCCGTGGCTACATATCCGAGGTAAGCCGGAGACTGAGTGATCTCGTACACCAGGTATCCCTGCGCGGTTGTCTGCATCCAGGTGCCAACCAAAGAAACCACCTGCCCAAAAAACCATAAACGGAAATTCGGAGATCGCAGCGCGGAAAACGTTTTTAATAAATTCTTGAGCAGTTTTTTTAATTTCATATCCGAGACATTTCTGTTATACCACAATTGATTTGATCCACCCCGACCCCAATTCCTGTCCCAACAGGTATTCTTGACCATTATGGTACAAGATGTTATGATTTTTTTCGAGGTTTAGAATGACTGACAATGTTAATAATTCTTCCACTTTAGACGTGGAAGATGAATTGCTTGAAATCGAAACTCCTGAGCCAACCGGCGAAAAAAAATCCCCAACCTTCAACCAGATTTGGAACAAGCTGCTGCATTTCGGACTGGGTGAAACGGCTTTACGGGTTGGAACCGCTCTGGCTTCATTGGTACTCATCGCCCTGGTGATCTGGGTTATGAGCACGTTTTTCCTTAAAGCTGATAAAAACGACAATACCGCCCTCGTGAATGAAGCGGACTTTGCCGCCACGCCCATCGTGCCCATCAACGAGAGCGTGAATCCCATGCTGGCAAGCAGCATCAGCGTCATGCGGCTGGCACAGGTACACACGATTCTACCCCCCAAACCGAGGGGCACGGTGATCGAATATACCATTGTGGAAGGTGATACTCTGTTTGGCATCGCCGAGCGATACGGACTCAAACCAGAATCATTAATGATGAGTAACCGGCATATTTTAGGCGATAACCCTCACAACCTTTACCCCGGCGTAACCATCCTGATCCCGCCCTATGACGGCGCCGTCTACCAATGGCATACCGGAGACGGATTGAACGGCGTTTCAGGCTTTTACGGCGTCACTCCCCAGGATATCATCGACTACCTGCCCAACCATCTTAATATTGACTCCCTGGGCGATCTTTCCATGCCGAATATCGCTGAAGGTACCTTGTTGTTCATCCCCAACGGCTATGCCGAGTATACCGACTGGCTCGACCAGTATACGCGTGATAAACCGGCTACCTCATCTGTGACCGGCAGCGCCTGCGGCGTGATAACTTCCGGCTACATCGGCAGCGGCACTTTCGTTTGGCCTACCACCGAAACGTGGATCTCAGGATACGATTACTCACCCGCCACCAACCACCGCGGCATTGACATTGCCGGAGCGATCGGAAATCCGATCTACGCCGTTGACGACGGTGTAGTGGTCTACTCGAACTGGAATGAAAACGGCTACGGCAACCTGATCGTGGTGGATCACGGCAACGGCTGGCAGTCCGTTTATGCCCACCTGGATACCTACCAGAAATACTGCGGAGATAACGTTCTACAAGGTGAACAGATCGCCACCCTGGGTTCGACAGGCAACTCGTCAGGCCCGCACCTCCACTTTGAACTTCGAAGTGAAGAATACGGCGCAGTCAACCCCTGGGACTTTGTTTCGCCTTATTAGATCAAAACCAACATTCCAACGGCAGCCTGATGGCTGCCGTTTTGTTTTTCAGCCCCGCCCGCCTGTATAATAGGGATGATGAAGAGGTGAATATGAATACGGTTCCTCCTGTCCGTCCTTCTCCAATTGCAGGCTCATGGTATTCTGATAAACCCGCAGCCTTGTCCAAAGAGATAGAAGAATACCTTTCGTCCGCCGACTTACCGCCCCTTGACGGCGACCTGGTCGGATTGATCGCCCCGCATGCCGGCTATTTCTATTCAGGGTCAGCGGCAGGTTACGCCTACCGCGCCGTGCAAGACATGCATTTCGACCTGTGCGT
>CALGUJ010000236.1 GCA_937902055.1 uncultured Pelolinea sp. | reverse complement strand
TTATCCAGCATGAAATCCACGAACTTCTCGGCCAGGGCGCGCTGTTTGGTACCTTTCAGGATGCCGACGAATTCGATCTGGCGGAAGCACATATTCCTGCCGACTAGCGAAGCGGTAGGCGACTCGTCCAGCTTTTTCTCTGCGTACACCACCTCCACCGCCGGGCTGGTGCCGTAGGAAACCACCATGGGCTGGGCGCCTTTGCCGGTGGAACCGGAAAAATTGGTGTAGTAGGCGGTGCTCCAATCATTGACCACCACCAGGCCGTTATCTTTCAGGCGCTGCCAGTATCCCAGGTAGCCGTCCGGCCCATATTCCGCGATGGTCGCCAGTAAAAAGACCAATCCAGTGGAAGAGGTGGCGGGATTCTCCGTCACCAGCAAACCGGCGTAATCCGCTTTGGTCAGGTCTTCGAAGGACTGGGGAACGGCCAGATTGTGCTGCTGAAAGTAGGCTTTTTCATAGTTAATGCACACGTCGCCGTAATCCACCGGCAGCGCGCGATTTTGCGGATCCAGCTTAAATTCGTCGGGGATGTGGTCCAACAGGGGGGAAGCATAGGCTTCGTAGATGCCCTCGTTTAACGCGCGGGAGAGAAAGGTGTTATCGACCCCGTAAAGCACATCCGCTACCGGCGCATCCTTGGAAAGGATGGCGCGGTTCAACGCACTGCCCGCGTCGCCGCTCAACAGGAAGTTGACCTTGACGTTGTTTTCCTTTTCGAATTGCGCGATCACAACGTCGCTGACCACGAAAGAATCGTGGGTCATGACGGTCAACGCGGCCGGTTCGGCTTTGCAGGCGCTCAAAACCAGCGCCAGGATCGTTACCCCTAAAAGCAGATATTTTTTCATTGCGTTACTCCTTCTCATTTCTTTCCTTTTCGTCATCGTCCAACCGGCGGAGGTGCACGCACAACAGCCTGCCTTCGGCGACATCCACCGCGGCGCGGTCTTTCAGCATGACGTTGCTGATGCCGCGCGTCTGTCCGATGGTCAGGGTTTCAGCCTTGAGTGGGTATTTCAGGTCGTGCGTGATCACGCCTTGGGCGGCTTCCCCCAGCGGCAGCAGCGAGACCGTATCGCCCGGCGCGCCGTGGATAGTCAGGGAGTGTTCGATCAGGCGCACCTCGGTGACGCCGTCGTCCAGGGAGATATCCACGCCGCGCAACTCAGGCAGCCAAAGCAGGGCGATGTTGGCCAGCGCCTGGTCCAGGCGTCCGCCCAGCGCGGCCACGATCAGGATGGTTTCGCAGCCCTTTTGCAGGGCAGCCTGCAGGGCCAGCTCCAGGTCGGTGAAATCCTTGTCGACCGGGTAGCGCCGCGCTTCCACCTGGCGCTCGCGTAGCCAGTTTTCATCCTGCGGGGAGATCGAATCCAGGTCGCCGATCAGCAGGTGAGGGACAAGCCCCAGGCTGCGCAGGTGGCGCAGCCCGCCGTCGGCCGAGATGAGAAAGTCGTCCGGGCGCAGCAGCCCGGCGGCCAGGTCGGGCCGCTCTTGCATTCCATTGGCAAAAATCACCGCGCGCATAAAAAAACTCCCTTTTTTGGAGGGAGTTTAATTTTGGATGTCACTCCCTCCGCCGGCATTATCCGGTTCAGGTTCGACGGGTCGAGGATTTTCGCATCCTCCTCTCAGCCTGGCTTTTCAGGCTCCCCGGTTGGATTGTTAAGTTAATTCAAGTGTACGTGCTTCGCACCAGTCTGTCAATAAGAGAAAGATAAGAGCTATTCCTTCTCACGTACGTGAATGGTCAGTTCAGCAGCCTTGCCCTCCGCGCCCTGCGGCGCGTAAACGATCTGGTAATCCTTGCGCGAATCCAGCCAGTTGCAAAATTCCTCCAGCAGGCCGAAGTGGTAATAGGGTTCGAGAACCCGCCCGGACCCATCCAGCCGCCAGTGATAGGTCAGCGCATCCGCCGCGGAGGTTTCGATCTTGGCGCCCAGTTCCCTGTCGATTTCGCCGGCCAGTATTTTGAGGGAATCCGGGAAGCGCTTCTCGATGGGTTTGAGGCGGTTGTCGATGGCGCCCAGCGCGCCGATGGGCTCGTAGTAGCGCCGCAGGAAGATCAGGGATGCCCGCCCGATGCGGATCAGCAGCCCGGCGGCCGCCTGGTCGCCGTGGCGTTTGGCCAACTCACGTCCGTAGCTTTCCATCGTAAAGCGGCCGGGGTCGAGGGCTGAAAAAGACGACATTCCCAGTCCTTTCAGGGTTTGAAATGCTTCTTTTTCTCCCAGAATCTCGACCGATGCCAAACAGATGGCTTCCAGAAATTGCGCTTCCATATCGTTTTTAACTCAAATTTCACAAATGCTAATTTAGCTTGAATTGTAACGGATTGTAAGGCAAATGCCAAAACTTTTTAAGGGTCGCCTGCGTAAATCCAAAAGAAAGAATCTGTCATCAAACGAGGAAACATGAAAATCACCTTCATTTGCGGAAGCAATCGGAGAAACGGCAATACGGACGCCATTCTGGACATGCTGGCGGACTCCCTGGCCGCGAAAGCCGGCGAACGGGGGATGACCGTGGAAAGCGAGGTCATTCACCTGGGCAGCAAGCGCATCGAGATGTGCTCCGGTTGCCGGGCGTGTTTCGACCGCGGTGAAGCTGCCTGCCCGCACAAAGATGATATCGCCGCGCTCGTGGCCAGTATGCAAGCTTCCGACTTGCTGGTCTTCGCCAGCCCGGTGTACGTGGACGACGTCAGCGGGCTGACCAAGAATTTCATCGACCGGCTGGCTTATTTCTGCCATCGGCCGGGCTTTGCCGGCAAGCCGGCATACGTGATCGCCACCACGGGCAGCAGTTCCACCGCCCGCGCCATCCGCACCCTGCAGGGCGCACTGATCACCTGGGGCTTTCACCTGAGCGGCGCAGCCGGTTTTGTGATGGGCGCGCGCATGCAAAAATCTGTATCGCAGGAGTCTTTCTCCGAAAAGATCGGTGGCATTGCTTCCCGCTTGCTGCGCGAGCTGGAAATCGCCCCCGCCCGTCAGCCTTCCCTGCTCGACCTGATCGTATTTCAAATCCAGAGAAAAGCCTGGTTGAAAGCCGGCATGGTGGACGGAAAAGAGACTTACGATTACCGCTACTGGGAAGATAACGGCTGGTTCGATCTCTCTTGCAGCTACTTCACTTCCGCCAGAGTCAATCCGCTGCTAAATGGCCTGGCGCGCCTGGCGGGCGGCATCGCCGGATTGTTTGTGTAAATTCTCCCCCTACATCATCGAGGTTTCGATTTAAAATGGGTATATGCCGACTTTGATCGAGACCTTCATCGATTACGAACCTGACCTGCTGGAAATGATCGCCGAAGGCTGGGGCATCGACCAGGACCTGGACGCCGGCAGGAACCTCGCCAGGCAGGTCGCCGAACGCCTGCAGGATGAGGCGCTGCTCGGCGAGATCCTACAGGCGCTGCCGCAAGCAGCTTTTAGCGCCCTGCTGCGCCTGGCGCGCAGCGGCGGGCGCCTGCGCGTGGATCAATTCGAGCGCGAATTCGGAGTCCTGCGCGAAATGGGCGCCGCCCGGCGCGCCAAGCTGCGCCCCGACCGCAATCCCGCTTCGGTGAGCGAGAGACTTTACTACAAAGGCCTGATCGCGCGCGCTTTTCTGCGCGAGGGGGACGAACCGCAGGATTGTTATTACCTCCCTGAGGAATTTCAAAATTATTTACAGCGTGAAATCGAACGCCTGCAAGTCGCCAGCATCCCGGCGCTGCCCACCTACACCCCCGCCGCGAAACAAGTACCCGACGACGCTCTGCTGGAACACGCCTGCACCCTGCTGGCCGCGCTGCGCGCGGGGCTACCAACGGACGCCATGTCGTTCGAAAACCCCGCCATTCCGCTGCGGTTTCTGCGCGCGCTGCTGGGCGAAGCCGGGCTGCTGGCATCCGGTGGGCAGCCTGACCCGGAGCGGGTGGGCGCTTTTCTGGAAGCGCCGCGATCCGCGTCCTTTGCGGCCCTGATGCGCGCCTGGCAGACCGGCACGAGTATCGACGAGCTGGATTGGCTTAGCGGCGTGGAAGTGGAGGGGAAGCTGAAACGCGATCCGCAAGCGGCACGCGCCAAAATCCTTGCCATGCTCAAGCCGCTTTCCACGGAGCACTGGCTGGATATCGATGAATTTATCGCATGGGTTAAAACCTGCCAGCCCGATTTCCTGCGCAGCGGCGGCGAATACGACACCTGGATGGTGCGCGATCAGGCCAGCGCGCAATATCTGAAGGGCTACGAGCATTGGGATCAGGTGGAAGGCGCCCTGCTGCGCGCGCTGCTGCACGGGCCTTGTTTCTGGATGGGTCTGATTGAATGGGGCGCCAAACCCCGCGCGAAAAAGCCGACCCTTTTCCGCCCCACCCCCTGGGCGGCGGATTTGCTAAGCGGCAAAGAGGCTGCCATCGGCCGGCCGGAAATTCTTACCTTTACCGTGAACAAGGACGGCAGCCTGCTGGTCGAGCGCGGTTTCCCGCTCGGCGCGCGCTACCAGATCGCGCGTTTCTGCGAGTGGCGGGCGCCCCGCAAAGGCAGCTACTGCTACCAGATCAGCCACCCGGCTCTGAAGAACGCACTGAGCCAGGGGCTGCAGGTGCATCAACTGGCTGCGCTGATCGGCAAATACGGCCGCAAACCCGTCCCGCCCAACATCCCCGC
>CALGUJ010000235.1 GCA_937902055.1 uncultured Pelolinea sp. | reverse complement strand
CAGTTCCTCGAGACCTTCTATAACACCGATGCTGGCCAGAGACACTATCAAACCTACGCCGCCCAGCGCGAAACCGGCCAGCAAAATTGGGAACTGGTGCAGCAACGACAAGAACGGGGTGAATCGATTGTCGACGCTGTTCTGCTGAAGCTGCTGCCGTACGTGGATAATCCAGGAAACCGAGACCGCGGCGGTTGGATCCACATCGCCCCGGTTTTCAGCACCGATGTCCGTATCAAGCAAGAGGCTATTGGTTGGAAGAAACCCGAGGACTGGGAGGGGGTCGCAACCGCCATTGCCGATTTTGTGAGCGTTTGCGTTTCCAACCCTTCCAATCTCGAGAGCGCTTGTAAAAAATTTATCGATCTGCCCTTCACCAAGGGATTTCAGACCGGTACCTTGACCCCCATCCTGAATGCTCTTTGTCCGCAGCATTACGCGTTGATTAACAACAAAAGCCGTAGGATCATCAACTATTTCGCGAATTCCAATTATGAACAACACCTGTCAAATTACCCTGAAACCAACGCAACCGCGCTGCAATTCCGTCAAGAGCTGGCCGCCGCTCTCGATCTCGATCCGGTTTCTGCCGGCGATCTGCTCGATATGTTCTCGCATTGGCTGGTTTCAATCAAAAAGTTCTTTACACCGGCGAAGATGGGAGCACCATTCTCAGAGATGTTCGAAAGCCCAGAACAGGCCTCCTGGGCTTCGGATTGGTTGCGGTTTGTCGCCGATACGCTGGGCGTCACCGGGCCAGACGATCTGCGCGCTGCCATGATATATCCAAAGACGGATACGCTAAAAGAGGTACATTTCGTTTTTGGAAGTTGGCTGGTCCTCGGTTTTTTTGGGAGGAGAGGGAAACTTCTCGGCGCGCAAATCGCCCTGTTTCAGAAAGCTGGAGAAAAAATAACCGGCGCTAAGTCGTGGAAAACAGGCCAATTTAAGACCGAGCCAGGTGATGAGCCGGTTCTTCTGTACGATATCCCTATTGGAGATTTTCAAACAAACGAGGGCCAAATCAAACAGGCATTCGTAGAAACATCGAGCCTGATCAAGCACTATTTTAGTCATTGGAAGAGCTCCAACCTCCGCGACACCCATCATGCGAAACTTGCCGCGCTGATCTTTGACCTTGACCAGGAAGAGGCAATTCTTCAACAAGGGATCGAGCCACTTGGAAATGGTGGTGATACCTCACCGATTCAAGATCCTATTGGCCCGAGCCCATCTCCGCTGCAAAATCCCGCCTTTTCCCCCCGCGCCTTCGAGTTATTGGAAGGCCTTCACCACCAGCCGCGGATGAGCTATTACAACGAGCACAAAGCCGAATTCAAGTCGGAGATTGAACAGCCACTCCAGGAACTGATGAGTAACGTTGCCCCCCAACTGCCCGAACCCATTACCAAAATGATGGAAACGCAGAAGAAGATTTTTAGCCGCTTTAACAAAAATGATTTTGGCCAGGGCGGCGCCTGGGAACATTACTGGGGCGCTTTTTATCCCAAAGGCAGCAAGCGGTCCACCGACGCGCAGCTTGCGGTTTTCATGCAATACCGCTATATCCAGATCAGTTTCTATATCGGCGATAACGGTTACGAAGTTCGCAATAAGTTCAAACGCAACTGCAATCTATTGAAGGATACCCTACCGGTAATGTTGAAAGACCTGGTGGATGATCCCCAGCTTCTCCTCATCCGCCGCGACGATGGTTTCCATGTCTTGCCGGACGGCCAGGTCGAGCCAATCGACCAGATCACCTGGGACAGCTTCTTTGCCGATCCATTGCAGGTCAATTGTGGCGTCCGTCTCACCCTGTCTCCGCAGCAGGTCTTTGCGCTGACCACCCCCGAATTGGAGGACCTGGTGGTGAAAAGTTTTCAGCGTTTCTTCCCGCTGGTCATCCTCAGCCAGTCCGATAACCCGATGGAAGATTTGCAAAATTGGTTCTCGCAGGACGAGGAATCGGACGATATCACCACCGCCGCCGTTGAGCCGTACACCCTTCTCGACTGCGCCCGCGATACTGGCTTCGACGTCGAGACGCTGGAACGCTGGCTGCGCGCCGTCGAACGCAAAAAACAGGCCATCCTCTACGGCCCACCCGGTACCGGCAAGACCTTTGTCGCCCGCGCGCTTGCCAAAGTGCTGGCGGATGGCGACGAAGACCGTGTTGAACTTGTACAATTCCACCCGGCGTACTCTTACGAGGATTTTATTCAGGGCATCCGCCCAAAACCGGTGGATGGCGGGTTAGATTACCCCATCGTTCCCGGCCGTTTCCTGGAATTTTGCAACCGCGCGCGCAATCAGCAAGGCATTTTCGTACTGATCATCGATGAGATCAACCGCGCAAACCTTGCGCGCGTTTTTGGCGAGTTGATGTATCTGCTCGAATACCGCGGCGAAGAGATTCCCCTTGCCGGTGGCAGCAAAAAGTTCTCGATTCCATCCAATGTGCGCCTGATTGGCACCATGAATACCGCCGACCGCTCCATCGCACTGGTAGATCACGCCTTGCGCCGCCGCTTCGCCTTCCTTGGCCTGGCGCCGAACTATGCCGTTTTGCTGAAGTACCATGCCGAGAAAAATACCGGTTTCCCCGTGGAAAATCTGGTGAAAATCCTGCGCGACCTGAACGGTGCGATGAAAGACCCGCATTACGAAGTGGGTATTTCCTTCTTCCTGCGTTCGGATCTAGCGGCCGAGATCGAAGATATCTGGAAGATGGAGATTGAGCCGTATCTGGAAGAATACTTCTACGAGGATCCGAAGAGTATCGATCCGTATCGTTGGGATAAGGTTGTAACTCGCCTGGGGATCTGACCATGCGTATGATCACATTGCAAGAGGCCAAACAAACGACTATCAGAAGAGAGGATCTGTCCGCTGATCTTGCGCGCATTATCAGAGAAGAGCATTCGAAAAAAGTGGATATCCTACCTGATTGGGACTTAAATGGATGGATGCTGACCCCGCGCGATTATGTCGGTTTTATTCCTCTCACGGCCGATGTCGCTCTCAATATCCTCCCGAAAGTCGGTCTCAGTAACCTCTTCCGCATGCTCGAAGTGGCGTATGACATCCCCTTTACCACCGACGACGGCACCATTCATGCCAACAGCTTCAATGAGTTCTACGAACGGCTGGCGCTGATCTTTGCCCGGCGTGTCCTTGCGCGCGGCCGCAAAGGCTTCTACCGCGAATATCTGGCGCAAGAGGATAGCTTCGGTTTCGTGCGCGAGCAGATCAACCTTCCCAACATGCTGCGCCGTCCCTGGCGCGCGAGCATCGACTGCCGCTACCACGAACATACCGCCGATATCTCAGACAATCAGATCCTATCCTGGACGTTCGAGCGCGTTCTGCGCAGCGGTTTGTGCTCCGATGCCGGCGCGCAGTTGATCCGCCGCGCCTATCGCGAAATCGGCCAGCATGCTCTGGCGCAGCCCTTCCGCCCTACCGACTGCCTGCACCGCAAATATAACCGCCTCAACCTGGACTACCAGGGCCTGCATGCCCTGGCGTTCTTCTTCCTGGAACACACCGGGCCAGATTACCACGCCGGCGATCACATGATGCTTCCATTCTTGGTAGACATGGACAAGCTCTTTGAACGTTTCGTGTACCGCTGGCTGTTAAACCACCTCCCAGACCAGTGGTTGCTCCAGGCGCAAGAGCGCGTCCCCATCGGCGACGGCAACGACCAGCATTATGATATTGACCTCGTGCTGCGAGACGCGGCCACCGGTCAGGTTCGCGCGGTACTGGACACCAAATACAAGACACCCGAAAAAGCTTCCAACGCCGATATCAACCAAGATCGGA
>CALGUJ010000234.1 GCA_937902055.1 uncultured Pelolinea sp. | reverse complement strand
CCCACGTGAACCTGATGATTGCCGTGGAGCTCAAATTCGGCATCGAATTCACCCAGAAAGAGATCCGTTCTTTCGATAATGTCGGCCAGATGGCGGCCTGCGTTCAATCCAAGCTCGGCAAGTAACCTTTATCTTTATCAGGAATCTCAGGGTTTGATCGCGTCTTCCGCGGAGGAATACGTCACGCTCGGCTGCCCCAGCACCAGCACGTCGGTGATCTGGTATTGGTCGATGAAGTCCTGCAGGGATTTTTCGCGGTCTTCCTCGAAACGCAGATCGATGATGTAGGTATCATGGAAATGCGCGGCCAGGTAAAGCTGGATGGTGCGCGAATAGGAAGAGGTGATCATCAACAGGTTGCGCTGCGAATCGTTGTTGAAATGGTACTGGATCAGGACTTTTTGAACTCCGTAAAAGCCGCGGTAATGGTTCTCGAATTTATCGCTCTGGTTGTATGCGCCGCTCAGGTATTTATCCCGTCCGCCGTACTTGGTTTCGACGCCGTCCACAAATGTGATATAGTCCAGCTTTCCCACGCTGGTGTATTCCAGGGTATCCGGCGGCACCGGGTAGAGCGACTTGCGCGCCAGCGACCCGTAGAATTCCAGCCCCTCCACTTGCCGGATGTACTTCGGCTGCAGCATGGGGCTGATGTCGGGGTATTGCTCCTTGAACATCGCGTAGATCTGCCGGTAAGCTTCCAGAGAAGCGCGGATGTTCCAGTGCTGGTCGGTCTTGAAGAATTTTTCCTGGTAATCCCCGAATCCGGTCAGGGGAAAATTTTTAAAGGGCAAAGCCGCGGGTTTGTTTTCCAGAAAATATGCCAATGACCGCCCGCTGTCGGCTTGCGGAAAATATGCCGCCGCGGGGTGGAAGGCGGAATAGGGCAGCGTTTCGATGTTGAACACGTAAAAATGAATGTCAGGATGTTTTTGCAGCAATTCCTCGTAATTGGCGATGCGCGCGTTCACGGCGGCTTTTTCAACCTCCGTGAAATTGACCACATCCTGCATCAGGCAGCTTCCATCCCGGGCAACAAACAATCCGCTGTCGAAGGAAGCCGGCAGCGCCTGATCCGGCAGCGGAAGGTATGCGCCGCGGATGGTCAGTCGCTCAAAAACCTTGGATAGTTCCACCAGCGGGATGCGCGCGAGCATTTGCTCGGCTGCCGCTTTGTTGACCTGGCGTTGGAAGGAAGTATCCAGGAATTGGTTGAAGAATATTTCTCCCGCTTCGGGATAAAGCCCCTGATAAATGCGTTTCACGGCCGTCCTGAAATCGCGCGCCGAAACTTGCGGAAAAACGGTCAACTCACGGTCTTCCAGGATGGAATCCAGCGTCCATTGCCCGTTGCGCGACAGCCAGTAGATCGCCGGGCTGATCAGCAGGATGCCGATCACCAGCAGAAAAATAATCGTCTGGATGTTCTTTTTAAAATTCATCGTCCTGTCCTGTTAGAACTCCGAATACAAGAATGCCTGGTAGCTGCCGGATACGGTGATGGCGGTGCACAGGAGGAACAACGCGATCAATCCCGCGTCCGTTAATATTGAGAGGAATCGGTTCCCTCTCAGGCGCTCGTAGGCGGCTTTCAGCAGCGGTGTACTGGCGACCACCCCCAACACGAACAGCGGCAGATACATCAGGATGTTGAGCGTGCGTAGCGTGACCAGCGGCGAAGGGTCGTTCAAACCGAGCAGCGCCTTGAAGAACGCTCCCCAGGACGCCACCGCTTCGATCTTGAAGAACACCCAGCCGATCAGGATGAGCGCCAGGGCGTACAGGTTTTGCGCGAACGCCGGCAGTTTTTTCAACCATTTGCCCAGGAAGGTGGCTTCCAGCACGCTGATCGCGCCGAAATACAACCCCCACAGGATGAAATTACCGCTGATACCGTGCCAGAATCCGGTCACCAGGAATACGATCAGCAGGTTGGATTGCTGGCGGAAGTGCTTCTCTTTACGGCGCGCGATTTCCAGCGGCATGAAGATGTAAGTGCGGAAGAAGTTCATCAGCGACATGTGCCAGCGCCGCCAGAAATCGGCGATGCTGCGGCTGAGGTAGGGGTAATTGAAGTTCTCCGGTAGTTTGAAGCCCAGCATTCTTCCCAGCCCGATGGCCATGTCGGAGTAGCCGGAGAAATCCAGGTAGATCTGGATCGCGAAAGCCAGCAGCCCGTACCAGGCCAGCCCGGCGGACAGCTCGGGAAATTTGACTTCGAACACCCACCTGACCACGACCGCCAGGTTGTCCGCGATGATCACCTTTTTGGCCAGCCCCATGATGAAGCGGCGCGCGCCCTCCGCGATCTCGTTCGCGTCGCTGCGCGGATCTTTCAACGCCGCCTGCATGTCTTCGTAACGCGTAATGGGGCCTTGCAGCAGCTTGGGGAAGAACGCCATGTAATTGGCCACCCGCAGCAGGCTGTGCTCGGCTTTGATCTCGTCGCGGTTAACGTCCACGATGTATGCAATGGCTGAAAAGGTGAAGAAAGAGATCCCCAGCGGAAAGGAAAGCTTCGGGCAGGCCGCCCGCAGGCTTTGCAGCCAGGCGCCATCCCATTGGGAAGTGGTGATCACCTTCAGGAAAACCAACGGGAGCAGGTTCAGGGCAATTGCGCCGGCCGCGATCAGCGTGAGCACGGTCAAGCCCAGCGCAAGCCGTCCCTCC
>CALGUJ010000233.1 GCA_937902055.1 uncultured Pelolinea sp. | reverse complement strand
CATGGTTCCCACGTTCATATGGGGCTTGGTTCGATCGTATGTTTCCTTTGCCATAGTATTAATCTCCTTATAATAACACTTTTATATATACTTTTCTTTCAAATCATCAGGCGCGGGAGCATAGTGCGAGAACTCCATGGAAAAGACGCCGCGTCCTTGAGTCGCCGAGCGCAGATCAGTTGCGTAACCGAACATTTGCGCCAGCGGTACATTCGCCGTCACTGCCTGGGCTTTACCCGGTTTGGGTTCCATTCCGGCAATTTCAGCCCGACGAGAATTCAATTGACCCAACACATCGCCCAAATATTCCTCGGGGATGACAACTTCAACCTTCATAATCGGCTGCAGAAGCACCGGAGCCGCTTTTTCCACACCTTCACGGAAAGCGAAGATGGCAGCCATTTTGAATGCCATTTCGCTGGAATCGACTTCATGATACGAGCCGTCGTAAAAAGTTACCAGAACATCCGTCACCGGATAACCGGCCATTACACCCGATTCCGCCGCTTCCATTACGCCGTTCTCAACGGCCTTAAAGTATTCGGAAGGCACCGAACCTTTGGTGATCTTGTTTACGAATTGAATACCACTGCCCTGCCCCAACGGTTCGATCGAGAAAACTACGTGGCCATATTGACCATGGCCGCCGGTTTGCTTGGCATATTTGTAATCGACCTTGGGAACAGACTTGGTGATGGTCTCACGGAACGAAACTTTTGGCTTTCCGACATTGGCCTCAACGTTGAACTCGCGCATCATACGGTCGACCAGGATTTCCAGATGAAGTTCGCCCATGCCCGAAATGAGGGTTTGCCCGGTATTCTCATCCACACGTACTTTGAAGGTGGGATCCTCTTCCGATAATTTTTGCAGGGCATTGCCCAATTTATCCTGGTCTGCCAGGGTTTTCGGTTCAATGGCCACAAAAATCACCGGTTCGGGGAAAGAAATTCTTTCCAGGACTATCGGACTATGCGCATCGCAGATCGTGTCGCCGGTGATGGCGTTTTTCAAACCCAGCACCGCGCCGATATCGCCCGCGCCAATCTCAGAAATATCCTCTCGATGATCGGCGTAAACACGGATCAACCGGCCAACCCGCTCTTTTTTCTCATTGGATGAGTTATAGGCCATTACGCCCTGGACCAACTTTCCGGAATAAACGCGGAAATAAGCCATGCGCCCGGCATAGGGATCCGTCACAATTTTGAAAATTAAGGCGCACAATGGTTCATCGAGGGATGTATTGCGCACCAATTCCGCTCCGCTCTTCGGATCAGTGCCTTTCACTGCCGGAACTTCCATCGGTGAAGGCAGATAATCGATCACGGCATCCAGCAAAGGTTGGACGCCTTTATTTTTCAGGGATGAACCGCAGAAGACAGGAGCAGCCTTATTTTCAATTACAGCCTTACGGATGGCTTTTTTCAGTTCTTCAACGCTGATCGGTTGGCTCTCGAGAAATTTCTCCAAAAGTTCGTCATCCAATTCAGCCACTTTTTCAACCAGTTCGGCGCGCTTGAATTCCGCAATATCCATGAGATCCGCCGGGATTTCTTCCACCACCGGTTCGGAACCCATATCATCCTTCCAATAAATGGCTTTCATGGTCAATAAATCGACCACGCCGGTGAACTCGGATTCGAAACCGATCTGGAGCTGCATTTGCAGGGGATTGGCGCCCAATTTTTCGCGGATTGTTTTGATCGAGTAATTATTGGATGCGCCCAACCGGTCCAGTTTATTGATAAAACAAATGCGGGGCACATTGTAGCGGTCAGCCTGACGCCAAACAGTTTCGCTTTGGGGCTCAACACCCTGAACGCCGTCAAATACGACCACGCCGCCATCCAAGACACGCAGGGATCGCTGAACTTCAGCCGTAAAATCGATGTGCCCGGGGGTATCGATCAGGTTGATCTTGTAATTTTTCCATTCGGTGGTGATTGCAGCGGAAACAATGGTGATCCCTCTTTCCCGCTCCTGCTCCATCCAATCGGTAACGGTGGTTCCATCATCGACGGAGCCCATTTTATAACTCTTGCCGGTATAAAACAAAATACGTTCAGTAGTGGTGGTTTTACCGGCATCGATATGAGCGATAATCCCGATATTTCGCACTCTTTCAAAAGGATATTCAAGCGTCATACCC
>CALGUJ010000232.1 GCA_937902055.1 uncultured Pelolinea sp. | reverse complement strand
GGGATTCTATTTATTCAACGCTTCCCAGATATCGTTGGCCAACTGCGCGGTGATCCCCGGGACTTCGGCGATTTGCTGCGGGGTGGCTTTTTTAACGCCGCTCAGCGATCCGAATTTGGTCAGCAGGGCTTTCTTGCGGGCGGGGCCGATGCCGGGGATCTGGTCGAGGCGCGAGACCAGGCGTTCCTTGCTGCGCAGGTTGCGGTGGGCGGTGATGGCGAAACGGTGGGCTTCGTCGCGGATGCGCTGCAGCAGGAAAAGCCCTTGCGATTTGCGCGGAACTTCCAGCGGCAGGTCTTTGCCTGGCAGGAAGAGAAGCTCATTTTCCTTGGCCAGGCCGGCGGTTAACACCTTTTCTTCCAGGCCGAATTCTTTAAGCACCTTTACAGAACGGCCAAGCTGCCCCTTGCCGCCGTCCACGATCAACAGGTCGGGAAGGATGGAGAAGGATGGATCCACTTTAGCACCCACTTCCTTGACGTCCTGCGCCGCCTGCCAGCGTTTGAATCGCCGCCCCAGCACCTCTTCCATACTGGCAAAATCATCCGGACCGCTGACAGTTTTGATATTGAAGCGCCGGTATAGCTGCTTGTTGGGTACGCCCTGCTCGAACACCACCATGCTGCCCACGGCAGCTGTTCCCTGGATATTGGAGATATCGTAACATTCGATGCGGTTCGGGGGTGCATCGAGCTTCAGCGCCTGCTGCAGTTCGGCCAGCGCCTGGCTTTGTTTGTGCGTATCGGCTGCCCACTGCGTTTTCAACGCGTCCAGTGTTTCCACCGCGTTTTCGGTCGCCATCTTAATCAGGTCGAGTTTGCCGCCGCGCTGCGGGATGCGGATTTGCACTTTTTCGCCGCCGCGCTGCTGGTTGAGCCATTGCTGGATGATCATGGCTTCTTCCAGTTCATTGGGCAGCAGCACCTCATCCGGCACCGAGCTGGCTTCCGCGTAGAACTGTTTGATGAATTGCGCCACGATCTCTTTATCGTCTTCATCCTCCGTGCCTTCCAGAATGAAGTATTCCCGGCCGATCAGGCGGCCGTTGCGGATGAAGAAAATTTGAACGCAGGATTCCCCGTTGCTGCGCGCCAATGCGATCACGTCAGAATCCAGTTTGGTATCGGAGATGATCTTCTGCCGCTCGACCACGCGCTCGATGGCGTTGATCTGGTCGCGCAGCACGGCGGCTTTTTCGTAATTCATCAATCCGGATTCCTCCGCCATTTGTTTTTTCAGGCGGTCAAGAATGGGATCGGTGCGGCCTTCCAGAAATTTGCACAGGTCGTCGATCATTTGACGGTAATCTTCCTGCCGGATGCGGCCGATGCACGGTGCGGTGCACAGCTTGATGTCGTAATACAGGCAGGCGCGCGGGTCCTGGCCGGTGATGATGCGGTCGCAGGAACGATACTGAAAGATCTTGCGCAGCAGGTCGAGGGTTTGATGCACCGCCCATACGCTGGTATAAGGCCCAAAATATCGCGAGCCATCCTGCACGTGTTCGCGCGTGACGGTGACCTTGGGGAATGGATCGGCCCAGTGTACTTTGACGAATGGATAGCGCTTGTCGTCTTTCAACCGCACGTTATATTGCGGCAGGTGCTTTTTGATCAGGTTCATCTCCAGGATGAGGGCTTCCAGCTCGGAAGCCACCACGATCCACTCGATATCCGCAATTTCTGCTACCAGGCGCCGGGTTTTCATGGTGTGGTCGTGGGGCGCATGGAAATAAGAACGCACGCGGTTGCGCAGGTTGATGGCTTTGCCGACATAGATGATCCGCCTGTTGGCGTTTTTCATGATGTAACAACCCGGCTTGGTTGGCAGCGTTTTTAGGATGCCCTGAATATGCTCGGAAATGACGGCCATGCCCCCATTTTAACATGCGGCGCGAGCAAGGCAGGGATGATAGAATCAGGATAAATATGAACATCTATTTCTCCTGTTCCATCACCGGCGGCCGCAGCGACCAGGCGGTTTATCAAAAAATCGTGGAATTCCTGGTGGACCACGGTCACGAGGTTCCAACCGCGCATTTGTCGCGCGAGGATATCCTGGAGGATGAACGGGTAATTTTGCCGGCGGACGTCTACGAGCGCGACGTGCGCTGGGTGAATGAATGCGATGCGTTGATCGCCGAGGTCAGCACGCCCTCGCATGGCGTTGGATACGAGATCGCGCTGGCGCTGCTGCAGGGCAAGCCGGTGCTGTGCTGTTACCGGCAGGGAAAGACGGTATCTAAAATGATCCTGGGCAATTCGCAGCCGGGTTTGAGTTTGTACGCTTATGAAAGCGTGAACGACATGCTGGGCGCTTTGGCGCGATTTTTGAGCCAAAAAGGTGATGGGTCTAATGTCATCGCCCGCGAGTGACATCCGTTCTTCAACAAAACTACCCATTGGATTATCCTTACAATGGTGACATATGGGAATCGATAAGCGTTAATTTCTCATCACTGTCTCCTCCTTTGGCGAGCCGCCGCTGGTAAACTCCTCCCAACCAGCGGCAGCTTATTTTAATGGTCAGAGTTCTATTAATCTTGCTTTCCCTGCCTTGACTAAGGGAATTCCCTGCTCTTACAATAAAAGGATGGATTACAAGGATTACTACAAAGTTCTGGGTGTGGAAAAAACCGCTTCCGCGGATGATATCAAGGCGGCTTATCGCAAGCTGGCCATGAAGTACCACCCCGATCGCAATCCCGGCGACAAGTCAGCCGAAGAAAAGTTCAAGGAAATCAATGAAGCCAACGAGGTGCTGAGCGACCCGCAAAAGCGCGCGCGTTACGACCAGATCAGCAGCTCGTATTCTTCCTGGAGGCAGGCCGGCGGTGCGCCGGGTTCATTCCGTTGGGAGGACCTGTTCGGCGGCGGTTTTGGCGGCGGCCAGCGCGTGGAGGTCAACGACCTCGACGGGATGTTCGGCGATATGGGCGGCTTCTCCGATTTCTTCCGCATGTTCTTCGGCGGGGGCGGCCAGCGCTATTCGCAAGCCTCCGGGCGGCCGCGATCCGCCAGAACCTCTGCGCAGCAACCGCCCAGAGCATATGAACAACAGGTAACTATCTCGTTCTATGAAGCCTATCACGGCGCCACCCGCATGCTGGATATCAACGGCAGCAAGAAAGAAGTGAAAATTCCCGCGGGGGTCAAGACCGGCACGAAAGTGCGCGTCGCAGGCGCCATCCCATCGAACAACGGCGGCGGTGATCTATACCTGGTGATCCAGGTGGCGGAAGATAAGCGCTTCGAACGCCGCGGCGATGACCTCTATACCGAAAAAACGGTTGATTTGTACTCGGCGGTTTTGGGAGGCGAAGCGGAAATTGAAACGCCTTCGGGCAAAGTTTTGTTGACCATTCCCGCCGGCACGCAGCCCGGACAGACTTTCCGGTTAAGCGGCAAAGGCATGCCTGTCTTAAAACAGGAAAAAGCATTCGGCAACTTGATGGTCAAGGTGAACGTAGCTCTTCCCAAAAAATTGAGCGCGGAAGAGAAGAGTCTGTTCGAAGAATTACGGCGTAAAAAATAAAATGAACAATTTCATGCGAAAAATTCCTTTGCTGATGATATCGGTATCCGTAATTTTCCTTTTTGCTGCCTGCGCAACAACTCCCCGGCAGCCGGCAGAAGCGCAGCTTCCCATGCCGCAAAGCGCCGCGGCAGCGCCAGAAGCATTTGTGGGAGAAAGCACGGAGATCTCCGAAAACCGATATACGCAGATTTATGAGCAAACCAACCCCGGCGTGGTGGCGTTATACGTAACGCTGCAGGACGGGAGCGGCGGCCAGGGAACCGGTTTCATGTTCGATGACGCCGGCCACATTATGACCAATTACCACGTGATACAGGATGCAGCAGCAATTGAGGTGGTTCTGGCCAGCGGTTTCCGGGCGGAGGGCACTGTGATCGGCACCGACCTGGATTCCGATCTGGCGGTGGTGACAGCGGATTTCCCCGCCGAAGAGATCAGCCCGCTGACCATGGGCACCTCAAAAGACGTTAATGTTGGTCAAACGGTGCTGGCGATCGGTAATCCTTACGGTTTGTCCGGTACACTTACCGTTGGCATTGTCTCCGCGCGCGGCCGCTTGCTGGATTCCATGCGCGTATCGACCACCGGGAGCAATTTCACGGCAGCCGACCTGATCCAGACTGACGCCGCCATCAACCCCGGCAATTCCGGCGGTCCGCTGCTCAACCTGGCCGGCGAAGTGATCGGCGTTACGCGCGCCATTCGCACTACCGGTGAAGAGGGCGTTTCAACCCTTGCCAATTCCGGGATCGGCTTTGCCGTCCCGATCGATATTGTCAAGCGGGTGGCTCCTTACCTGATCGCCAATGGGCAATACGATTATCCATACCTGGGTATTGTCAGCAAGGAAGCGCTAACCCTGGCTGAACACGAGAAATTGGGCATTCCCGTAACCGCGCGCGGCGCTTATGTGATTGTGGCGGTGAAGGGCGGACCTGCGGCAAATGCCGGCATCATCGGCGGCACCGACCAGGCCGACTACACTGATTTGCCATCCGGCGGCGATTTGATCACCGCGGTGGATGACCAGCCCGTGCGCGCGTTCAGCGATCTGTTGAGCTACCTGGTCACCTATAAAAGCCCGGGCGATACCATGCATGTTACCCTGCTGCGCGATGGCATGGAGATGACGCTGCCGGTAATCCTTACCAGCCGCTCGAATTAAGAATTAATAAAAGAACCCTCCGGTAATTTAACCGGAGGGTTCACGCGCGTGAGTCTCTTTTATTGCAGGTTATCCGACAAGTTCAACAGTGCGTTGTAGAATTTTTCTGTTTCAGTGATTGCCGAGGCGGATTGCCCGTTGACGGCGGTTTTAACTTTTTCGAATTGCGCCATTAAACTGGCGGGCAAATCCGGAAATTCGCTCAATTCCAGCCGGCTGAGGTCTTCTTGAATATAGGTCAATTGCTGGGCTGCCTTGTTGGCATCCGCCTCCGCCAGCGCTTCTTTTAATTGGCTGGTGTTGCTCATGATCTTGTAAACCAGGGATTGAGCCTGTTGGTTGGAAAAGGATGCCTGCAATTCCAGATATTGCGTCTCGATCGGCACCAGGCGCTCCAATTCGGTTTGGGCTTTTTTCAACTGGCCGGAGGCGGGCAGGTAAAGCGCCAACAAAATCGCCAGCATGCCGATCACCAGGAATAAAAGCGCCAGGCCGATCTGCCGGAGGATCAGTTGAAAACCGGAGGTCTTTTTGGCCTGCGCCGCCGGTTGCTTGGCCGTCTGATTGGCGGATTCCGTTTTCGGAGAGGTTGAGGCGGCGTTCCCGCCGGCGGGGATTGGATTTTCTTCCTGTTTCATTTTCACTCCTATAGATGAGCTTATTATAGTCATTCATTTGGATATACGTATAAGAGTATTGATAGATGCGCACAGGTTTGACAGGTATAATGGCATGCATGCAAACGGAACCTGAAACTTCGCGACAGGCCAACCTTCAAATTGCCCGTTCAGCCGGCACCGTGATGGCGGCTTTTGTGATCAGCAAACTGATCGGTTTGCTGGCTACCAGCCTGACGGCGCGGGTATTCGGCACCAGCCCGGAAAGCAACAGTTTTTTTGCCGCCAACCGGTTTTCGGAAATCCTTTTCAATCTGGTAGCGGGCGGGGCACTGGGTTCGGCTTTCATTCCGGTTTTTACCGGTTTGCTGGTAGCGGATGACCATAAAAAAGCCTGGAAACTGGCGGCGTCCATCATCAACCTGGTCACCCTGGTGCTGATCGCCATCAGCATCCTGAGCATGGTATTCTCGCGCCAGGTGGTGCATTACCTGCTGGCTCCGGGGTTCGCTCCACGCGAAGAAATCCTGACTGCACAATTGCTCCGTATTCAGGTCATTTCGTCGGTTATTTTCGGCATTAGCGGGCTGGTGATGGGGATCCTGAATTCTCATCACCGTTTTTTCCTGCCCGCGCTGGCGCCGGCCATGTACCAAATCGGATGGATATTGGGCATCTATTTCCTGACTCCCGTGATGGGTGTTTTCGGGCTGGCCTGGGGCGTGGTGCTGGGTTCAGCGCTGCATCTGCTGGTGCAGGTTCCCCAATTACTCAGACTTCCCAACCAAAAATATGAAGTTACTTTGGGACTGGATCTACCTGAAGTGCGCGAGGTTGCGCGACTAATGGTTCCGCGCCTGTTGGGCGTGGCAATTGTGCAGTTGAATTTCCTTATTAATACCTACCTGGCTTCATTTCAACCGCCAGGCAGCATTACAGCCATCAGCCTGGCTTTCACGTTGATGATCATGCCCGAATCGGCGATTGCCCAATCCATCGCTATCGCCGCCCTGCCGACCTTCTCGAAACAGGTCGCTCTGAACAAACTGGATGAAATGCGGTCTTCGCTTTCGGCAACTTTGCGGGTGGTGTTGATGCTGGCTGTGCCGGCCTCGATCGGCATGATCCTGCTGCGCCGGCCGATTGTCTCGCTGTTGTATGAAGGCCGGCAATTTGACGCGCATTCCACCGACCTGGTTGCCTGGGCTTTATTGTGGTATTGCCTGGGATTGGTCGGGCATTCTGTGGTGGAGATCATCAGCCGTGCGTTTTACGCCCTGCACGACACCAAAACCCCGGTCACGGTCGGGGTGGGCGCCATGAGCCTGAACCTGATGCTAAGCTTTGCTTTCGTCGCGTTGTTCAATCGCCTGGGTTGGATGCCGCATGGCGGTCTGGCGCTGGCCAACACCGTCGCGACTTTTATCGAGGCTATTTTATTGCTCATCCTGATGCGGCGCCGCTTGCAGGGGATTGACGAAAACAGGATAGTGGGTTCCACCATAAAATTCCTTTTCGCAGGCCTGGCGATGGGTGTGCTTATTTGGGAGATGAACGCCATATTGCCGCGCATGCATGTGGCTCTCAGCCTTGGCTTGCGAATCCTGTGTGGCATGGCGGTTTACCTGTTGGTCATTTTTTTGCTGCGCTCTGAAGAGATCACGAGCCTGTTCCGAATTTTCCGAAAAAGGAGTTAATCCGCCAATGACAATGACGATCCGCAAAGCCCAGATCTGCCAGGCAGGGCAGGCTGGAGAATTGCTCCTGGATACGCTGTACGGCTTTGGAACCTATATGACCGGACTCGGCTCCCGGGAACGCGGTATTAAAGCCCTGAGCGATTATTTCCGCCTGCCGGGCAACCGTTTCAGTTATCAGTATTCCTACATCGCCACGGTCGACGAAGAAACGGCCGGCTTGCTGTTGATCTTTCCGGGCAGCTTGTTTAAGAAAGTAAGCAGCATCATGCTGAGGCAAATGCCGAAAGTATATTCCTTCGGTGAAATCCTTGAAACCATACGGCGCAGTTTCATCCTGCGGGACGAAGAGGAAGTTCAAAAAGACGAATTGTACATTGCCCACCTCTCGGTTGCCCCCAAATTTCAACGCCGCGGTATCGGCCAGGCGCTGCTGGATTTCGCGGAAAAGAAGGCCCGGCAAAGCGGGATCGGCAAACTGTCGTTGATGGCGGAAAGCGAGAACACTGGCGCGATCAGGCTTTACCGGAATTTCGGTTTTCAGGTTGTGAAGACCTTCGAACATCCGCATCAAATTCCCTTGACCGGTTCACCGGCATACGTGAGAATGGTTAAAGAATTGTAACATCAGGAGTAGAAAGATGGAGAATAATATCGGAAAAGAATTCATGCGCATGACCCGCTATGCCAACCTGGAACAATCGGCGCAATCACAGGGAATTCCCATGCCGCCAATCGAACTGCCGCTGCCCGAAGGAGCGCAGGTATTGGCTTTACCTGACGGGAAATCGCTTTCCTTGCCGGCGTTTGATCTGGCTGCGCTGATGGAAAAACGGGAGACGCTGCGCAAATATTCTCCGCAGGCTTTATCACAAGCCGAACTGGCCTATTTATTATGGGGAACGCAAGGCGTCAAATCGATCAATGAAAAGAATATCACCAGGCGCCTGGTACCCTCCGCCGGCGCGCGGCATGCCTTCGAGACTTTTCTGCTCATCAACCGCGTAGACGGCCTGGAAGCCGGTTTGTACCGCTACCTGTCGTTGAAACACCAACTGGCGCGCCTGCCTGCTCCGGCGGACTTCAATGCGCAATTAACCCAGGCTTGCCTCAACCAGCCGCACGTGGCCAATTCGGCGGTCACGTTTATTTGGGTGGCGGATGTGCAACGCATGGTTTGGCGCTACTGCCAGCGCGGTTACCGCTATATGTACCTGGATGCCGGCCACGTGTGCCAAAATTTATACCTGCTGGCGGAATCCATCGGCTGCGGCGTATGCGCCCTGGCGGCCTATGATGATGAGTTGGTGAACATGGCATTGAACCTGGATGGCGAAAACCAGTTTGCCATTTACCTGGCAACGGTTGGCAAGCGCGCCTGAAAGCCTAAACTTAAAAAGTTTAAAGTTTTAAGCAGTCAGGCGGTTTCTCGTTTTTACCCGCATGCTATAATGACTTTGACCTACCGGTCAGGTTTTAATCAGGTATTGTATGTCCTTCGTCCACCTTCACGTCCACACTCATTATTCACTGCTTGATGGCTTCAGCAACATCAAGAAACTGGTAAAACGAGCCAAGGAACTCGGCATGCCGGCAGTGGCGATCTCGGACCACGGCACCATGTACGGCGTGGTGGAATTTTACAACGCCGCCAAGTCCGCTGGTGTGAAACCCATCATCGGATTGGAAGGTTACCTGGCGCCGCGGGGCATGAAGGATAAAGACGCGCAATTCGACAAACGCGCTTTCCACCTGCTGCTACTGGCGGAAAACGATACCGGTTACCGCAACCTGTTGCAAATTGCCAGCGTTTCTCAATTGGAAGGGTTTTATTACCACCCGCGCGTCGACAAGCAGTTTCTGGAATCCCATTCCGAAGGCATCATTGCCACCTCGGCCTGCATGAAAGGCGAGGTGCCCAACACGATCCTTGAGCGCGGAGTGGAGACTGCCCAGCCGCTGCTGGACTGGTATTACGAAGTTTTCGGCCGCGAACGCTTTTTCCTGGAGTTGCAGCGGCACGACATTCCTGAATTGGAGCAATTGAACCATCAATTGGTCGAACTGGGTAAACGTTACAACGCGCGTTTCGTGGCGACCAACGATGTGCACTACGTCGACCGCGCCGACGCCAAGCTGCAGGATATTCTGCTGGCCATCCAGACCGGTGCGGTGCTTTCCGATCCCAACCGCATGCGCATGCAGGGCGACACCTATTATTTCCGCACCGCGGAGGAGATGAGCGCGCTGTTCAGCGATGTACCCGAGGCGATCACCAATACGCTGGAAATCGCCGAGCGCTGCAACGTGAACCTTGACCCGAATGGCTACCACCTGCCGCTGTTTGAGGTACCGGAAGATTTCACGCCCGAAACCTACTTGCGCGAATTGTGTGAAGAAGGCTTGAAAGCGCGCTACCACGAACGGGCGGATGACCCTGAGGTACGTAAACGGCTGGAGTACGAGTTGAGCGTGATCCACAAGATGGGATTCGATGCTTACTTCCTGATCGTGTGGGACCTGAGCCGCTACGCGCGTGAGCATAACATCTGGTACGAAGCGCGCGGTTCGGCCGCCGGTTCGATCGTGGGTTACGTTTTGGGGATTACCCTGGTGGAACCCCTTCGCCACGGGCTGATTTTCGAGCGTTTCCTCAACCCCGACCGCATCAGCATGCCGGATGTCGACATGGATTTCCAGGACGATAAACGTTCCGAGATCATGGAATACTGCGCCAACAAGTACGGCCACGATCACGT
>CALGUJ010000231.1 GCA_937902055.1 uncultured Pelolinea sp. | reverse complement strand
ATTTGTTGTACATCAATGTTAGCAAGAGTACCATGATGATATCCAGGCAAAACTTCCAGGAGTCTTTTTTCATACCTTCTCACCTCAACTTTTATTCTAAATATTTTTCTAATTGAACAGTATTACACCTCTTTAATATGCACATAACCTTGTTATTCTTGCCGCAATAAAAAAATAAGACCGACATTATTCCCATCCAAAAGTCAAGTCTGCTTGCCTTTGCGTATCGTTTACTATAAAATCATGTTAATGAAAGAGAGTCATTCTTTCTTTAAAAACGCAGGACGAGGAAATCAAGGAGGTGATGCAGGCAAAAGCTGAAGTTCTTAACAGCGGCGCCGATTTCTACAGTCCAGTCACTTGGATTGAGAACCCGGCATACCGCTGGAACAGGGAAATCCAATCAAATTAATCGAATCCGATTTCCAACTAATTATTGAAATAATTCAATTATCAAACAAGGAGAGGTTCAAATGAAAAAAGATCTATTCAAAGTCACCACCAAGACCATCGTCGCCACCGGCATCGGCGCCGCCATCTTCATGCTGTTGTTCATGTATGTAAAAGTACCCTCGCCGATCCCCGAAACCAGCTTCCAGACCGCCTACGGCCTGAGCGCTTTCTTCGCCACCCTGTTCGGACCCATCGCGGGCGCCCTGATTTCCTTCATCGGCCACGCGCTCAGCGACGCCGTGCAGTACGGCTCACCCTGGTGGAGCTGGGTGATCGCCAGCGGCGTTTCAGGTTTCATCTTCGGTTTCGCTTTCAAACGCACCAAGGTAGAAGAGGGCGAGTTCAAGGGTAAAGATATCCTGACCTTCAACATCATCCAGATCATCGGCAACCTGGTGGCCTGGGTTGTGGTGGCTCCCGTGCTGGACATCCTGATCTATCAGGAACCCGTCAACCTGGTCTTCACCCAGGGTTTCACCGCCGCAGCTATGAATATCGTCAGCGCCGGCGTGATCGGCACCCTGCTGCTGGTCGCTTACGCCGCCACCCGCACCAAGAAAGGCAGCCTGGCCAAGAAGTAAACTGCCGGCCGGTTGTTCTGAATTGAAAATCATGTGGCTGTCACGCTAGAGGTGGCAGCCACAAAAATTTTTGGCTGCAGTCGCGTTCAACCCGGCTTTGAAAGCCTTTTTCAATCTACGCTTAATATGGTAAAAGTAGGTCAAGCATTGATATTCGAAAGGATGGCGCTTAGTCTCTGCCCGCCCTATGGAAAAACAAGCCATTATTGAATTCAAAAATTTTTCATTTCAATATTACAGCCAATCGGAACCGACGCTGTATGACATCAACCTGACGATTTATAAGGGCGAGAAGGTCCTGATCGTAGGTCCCAGCGGCAGCGGCAAGAGCACGCTCGGGCATTGCATCAATGGGCTGATCCCTTTTGCCTACAAAGGCGAGATCAGCGGCAGCTTGGCCATTAAAGGCCAAGACACCCGTGAAAAGAGCATCTTCGAGTTGTCCAAGATAGTCGGCACCGTGCTGCAGGATTCCGACGGCCAGTTTGTCGGCCTGACCGCCGGCGAGGATATCGCTTTCGCGCTGGAGAACGATAACGTTCCCCATAATGTCATGCAGTTGCGCGTGAAACAGGTGGCGGAAATGGTGGAAATGGATCAATTGCTGAACTCATCGCCATTTGAACTCTCCGGCGGGCAGAAGCAGCGCACCTCGCTGGCGGGCGTGATGATCGACAACGTCGAGATCCTATTGTTCGACGAACCGCTCGCCAACCTCGATCCCGCCACCGGCAAGACCGCCATCGAGATCATCGATGATATCCATAAAGAGTCCGACAAGACCGTTGTCATCATCGAACATCGTTTGGAAGACGTGCTGCATCGCGAGGTCTCGCGCGTGATCGTGCTGAACGACGGGCGCATTGTGGCGGATATGGACGCGCATGAACTGGTTTGTTCGGACATCCTGACCAGGACCGGCATCCGCGAGCCGCTCTACATCACCGCCCTGAAATACGCCGGCGTTAAAGTGACTTGCGACATGCATCCCGGCTACATCGAAACGCTTGAAATCGGCAGTGCCAAAGGGACGGTGAAATCCTGGTTCAAAGCCATTCCCCCCGAAACGCCCCACAGCGAAAATCCCTGCGTGCTTCAAATGGAAGCGGTCTCGTTCTCTTACGACGGCGCGCGATCCATCCTGCAGGACATCCACTTCGACTTGCACGAGGGAGAGATGATCTCGCTGGTCGGCAGGAACGGCGCCGGTAAATCGACCCTCTCCAAGCTGCTGTGCGGCTTTGAAAAAGTGGATCGCGGTGTCATCCGCTACCGCGGTGACGACATCCGCGACATGACCATCAAGGAACGCGCCGAGATCATCGGCCTGGTGATGCAAAACCCCAACCAGATGATATCGAAAGCCATGATCTACGACGAGGTGGCCCTGGGGCTGCGCCTGCGCGGGGTTTCAGAGGAAGAGATCAAACCGCGCGTCGAGAAGGTGCTGAAGGTTTGCGGCCTGGCGCCTTTCATCGATTGGCCAATCGCCGCATTGAGCTACGGCCAAAAGAAACGCGTAACCATCGCCTCCATCCTGGTGCTCGATCCCAAGATCCTCATTCTGGATGAGCCCACCGCCGGGCAGGACTACCGCCATTACACCGACATCATGGAGTTCCTGGTCGAGCTGAACCGCCTGGGCGTGACCATCATCCTGATCACACACGACATGCACCTGATGCTGGAATACACCCCGCGCGCCATCGTGCTTTCCGGCGGGCGCATGATCGCCGACACCGCCGCTTCCTTTATCCTGACCAACCGGGAAGTCATCGAAAAAGCCAACTTGAAAGAGACTTCCCTTTACCACCTGGCCGAGCTGGCCGGCATCCCCGACGGCACGCATTTCGTGCAGGGATTTATCGACTATGAAAGGAGATTGAAGAACCGATGAACACCAAGATGAAGCTCTTTTCATACAACACGATCGATACGCCCATCCACCAGCTTTCTGGCTTGACCAAGCTGATCTGTTTCCTGTTCCTTTCCTTCGCGGTCATGTATTCCTACGACCTGCGCGTGATCCTGCTGATCATGGCTTTTTCAATTTTCATCCTGCGTATCTCGCGCGTGCAGTACTCCCAGATCCGCACCATGGTGCTTTACGTGATGGTCTTCGTGCTGACCAACCTGGTGGTTACCTTCCTCTTCTCGCCGGAGATGGGCGTGGAATTGTACGGCACGCGCCACGTGATCACCAAACTGGTGGGAAACATCAGCCTGACCTGGGAACAGGTTCTCTACCAGGTCACCAAGTTCTTCAAATACGTCTCGGTTATCCCGCTGGGGATGATCTTTCTATTGACGACCAACCCCAGCGAATTCGCCTCCTCGTTGAACGGCATTCGCGTCAACTACAAAG
>CALGUJ010000230.1 GCA_937902055.1 uncultured Pelolinea sp. | reverse complement strand
CCATCATGGTTTCGCGCGCGCAGCAGGCGGCCGAACAATTAGCCAAGGAAGGCATTGAGATCGAGATCATCGATCCGCGCACCCTCAAACCGCTGGACGAGAAACCGATCGTCGATTCGGTGATCAAAACCGGCAAAGCTCTGATCGTGCACGAAGCCGTCAAGACCGGCGGTTTCGGCGGCGAGCTGGCGGCGGTGATCAAGGAAAGCGAGGCTTTCGCTTACCTGGACGCTCCGGTGCGGCGCCTGGCCGGGTTGGATATGCCCATCCCGTACAACCGCAACCTGGAATACCACGCGGTTCCGCAGGTGGAAAATATCGTGGAGGAAGCGCGCAAGTTGGTGAAAGGCCAGTATTAGGAGAAAGACCTTGGCAAAAGAAATTATCATGCCCAAGTTCGGTTTCACCCAGGAAGAATCCGAGATCCTGGAATGGTTGAAACAGAACGGGGATAAAGTTGAAAAAGGCGATCCGATCGCGGTGGTCAGCACCGATAAGGTTTCCATGGAAGTGGAAGCGCCCGAAACCGGCATCCTGGACGGCATCCGATATAAAGTGGGCGACACCGTGCCGGTGACGCAGATCATCGCTTTCGTGCTGCAACCGGGCGAGAAAATCCCCGAAGGCGGAGCAACCCCCGCGGCCGTTCCGGCAGCCGAAATAAAGGCCGAGCCGAAAGTTGAAGCCGCGCAGAAACCGGCAGCGAGCCCGGAAAGAACAGCTGGAGTTTCCATTTCGCCGGTGGCTCAACGGTTGGCTGACGACAAACAGGTGGACCTCAACCTGGTTAAGGGCAGCGGCAAAGACGGCCAGATCACGCGTCAGGACGTTGAAGATTACCTGGCGGACCTGCAAAAAACCGGCGGCAAGATCAAAGCCACACCCGCCGCGCGCCGCATTGCCGGTGAAAAACAAGTCGACCTGCAAGGAGTTACCGGCAGCGGCCCGGATGGAAGGATCCAGGCTGCCGACGTGATTTCAACCCGGCCGGCTGCCGCCCCCGCTGCGCAGGCCAAAACCGGCGCGACGGGCGGTCAGGCGGTCAATCCGGCTCTGAAAGTTCTAAAGGAAATACCACTGATTGGGATGCGCCGCACTATCGCGCAAAACATGCAGCGCAGCATGCAGGAAGCGCCGCACATGTTCCTGCAAGTGGACGTGGAGATGGACGCGGCCGAAGGGCTGCGTAAACTGGCCAATGAGAACAAACTGGAGAACAGCCCCAAGGTGTCCGTGACGGCTTTGATCGTCAAGGCGGTGGCTCAGGCGCTCAAGCAAAATCCGATCGTTAACAGCCAATTCACGAGTGAAAAAATCGTTCTTTATGAAGACATTAACGTGGGAGTTGCCACGGCGCTGGATAACGGATTGATCGTACCGGTTATTCAAAACGCCGACCGCAAGGACCTGAAGCAGGTCTCTTTTGAAGTGGGCGATCTGGCGCAGCGCGCGCGCAATAACAAATTACAGCCAAATGATCTGGCGAATGGAACATTCACCATTTCCAACCTGGGAATGTTCGGGATCGACCGCTTCACGGCGATCATCAATCCTCCGCAGGCAGCCATCCTGGCGGTCGGAAAAATGAACCGGGTTTTCGTTCCGGATGAGAACGGGCAGCCGGTATTGCGCAGCGTGGTCAGTTTCTCATTGAGCGCCGATCACCGCGTGATGGATGGCTCGCAGGCAGCGAAGTTCCTGACTGATCTGAAAAATAACCTAATCAACCTGGGAGAAATTGTAAAATGAGCAGGATTATCGCGGAACTTTTGCAGCCTTCTTGTGTTCTATTAAACCGGACGTATGAGAATTCTGAAGAAATTATCCAGGCCGTCGGCGCGGAGCTTTATAAAGCCGGTTTTGTCAAAGAAACTTTCGCGCAGGCCGCAATTGAGCGAGAAAAAAACCTTCCCACGGGTCTGCCGCTGGCAGGCGGTTTAAACGCAGCCATTCCCCACACCGAAATCGAACACGTGATCAAGCCCGCTTTGGGCCTGGTTACCCTGGCGAAGGAAGTCAATTTTCAAAACATGGTTTCTCCCAGCGAGTCCGTACCGGTCAGGATGGTTTTTGTCCTGGCGCTGGAGCAGCCCAAAGCTCAAATTGAAATGCTGCAAGAGATCGCATCCGTCCTGCAAAATCCTGAATTGGTGAAACGGTTATTGGAAGCGACAACATTTGAGAAGGCTATCGAGGAATTACGGAAATAGAAGAAAATCGGCATGATTGAAAATTATGTAAAAAGAAATACAATATTTTTAACATGCTGACCTTCAAAATCTAAATTAAAGAGGAGAAATAAGAAAAGTGGATACACCAAAAAGAATATTAGTCGCTTGCGGAACCGCCATCGCCACCTCAACCGTTGTGGCAAAAGGAATCGAGGAGATTCTGAAGGAGAGAGGGATTCAAATTATCACACGCCAATGCAAGGCATCCGAAGTGCGGTCGTTGGCGGGCGATGCTGACCTGATCGTGACTACTACCCCGGTACCGAGTGATTTGGGCGTACCGGTAATCCAAACGCTGGCATTCCTTACTGGAATCGGAAAGGAGGAAGTTATCGAGCAAATTATCAGTGAATTGCAGAAGTAGTAAAAATTTATTCAACCAATTTGATCAATTTATATCTGGAGGTATAGCATGGAAGTCTTTTTGACGACTTTAAAAGCCGTGATTGATAATCTCGGCGCAACTGTAGTACTCCCTATCATTATTTTCTTCGTTGCATTGATTATGGGAGCCAAACCCGGTAAGGCGTTCCGCGCGGGCGTCACCATCGGTATTGCTTTCATCGGCATCAACCTGGTGATCGGCCTGATGTGGGGCACCCTCTCCGGCGTCGCCCAGGCAATGGTAACCAACTGGAAGATCACCCGCGATGTCGTGGATGTCGGTTGGCCCTCTGCCGCAGCGATTGCGTTCGGCACCGACGTTGGCTTGTGGGTTATCCCGATTGCGATCATCGTCAACCTGGTCCTGCTGGTCCTGAAAGTCACCAAGACCCTGAACATCGACATCTGGAATTACTGGCACTTTGCCTTCCTCGGTTCGATGGTTTACATGGTCTCCCAGAACCTCACCTACGGTCTGATCGCCGCCGCGATTGCTGCAGCGCTCGCACTCTTCCTGGGTGACTGGACGGCCAAGGCTGTGCAGGATTTCTACAAGCTTCCCGGCATTTCCATCCCGCACCTTACCACTGCCCCTGGCGTTCCCTTTGCAATTTTCACCAACTGGCTGATTGACCGCATTCCCGGCATTAAAAACTGGAAAGTCGACCCCGACACCATTCAGAAACGCTTTGGCGTATTCGGTGAACCCGTTATTCTGGGTTTGGTCATCGGTTTGATTCTGGGAGCCATGGGTTATTATAATGCCGAGCAAGCTGCAGTGAAGATCCTGCAGACCGGCATGAACCTGGCTGCCGTTATGCTGCTGCTGCCCCGCATGGTGCAAATCCTGATGGAAGGCTTAATCCCGGTTTCCGAAGCTGCCCGCGAATTCATGAAGAAACGCGCCAGCGACCGCGAGATCTACATTGGTTTGGATTCCGCCATCCTGATCGGCCACCCCGCCGCGATTTCATCCTCGCTGGTTTTGGTCCCGATCATCATCCTGCTGAGCATCGTTCTGCCCGGCAACCGTGTCCTGCTGTTCGCCGACCTGGCCATCATCCCCTTCGTTGTGGCTCTGTTCGCCCCTCTGATGAAGGGCAACATCTTCCGCATGATCGTGGCCGGTATCCTCGAACTGGGTGCTGGCTTCTACATCGCCACCAATATGGCCCCGCTGTTCACCGCCGCCGCGCAGAATGCCGGCTTCGCGATGCCTGAAGGCGCCAGCCAGATCACCAGCATCGGCGATGGTTTCCTGTGGCCGCAGTTCGTTTTCACCAAACTGGTTGACGCCCTGGGCGTGATCGGTTTGGTTGTGGTGGCTGCCCTCCTGGTTGTGGCCTGGGTCTTCTACCTGAAGAGCCCTGCCAAATGGGAAGAAGCCGCCGGCGCTCCTGCCAAGAAATAACCGTTTTATCAATATTGTTAAGTTCATGGATTGTGGCGGCCTTTAGGCCGCCACAATTCTTAGGGACAAGGAAATTGATATGATCTATGCTTTCATCCGCGGATATATTGGGGGTTTCGGACGCATGCTGCTGGATTTTTACGAAGCCAACAGCTTTGTCATCAACGCCATCGTTCTGGCATACGGCGCTTGCGTTTACCTGGCGCACATCAGCTATCTCAAAGTCTACCGGCGAATTCTCGAAACGTTGGGAATCAAACTGGATGACAGCGTTAAAAGCAATTATTCCTTTCGTAAAGAGGATTACGCATCGCTCGATTGGGATGCCATGCGGCGCAGCTATTTTTTCCCGCTGGTAAGCGAACCGCGCAGCTTCCTGGTCAGATTAAAGACCAACCCGGTTATACGAAGATTATTCGAAGAAGAAAAAATCCGGGGCATGTTGAAAGTTGCCAAAGAAAAAAAGCAATAAAATAAGAAGGTCATGATGTCAGTCATTCATCGCTATATTGGAAAAGATAAGGATTATCGTTGGGAAGGCGTGGCAGTCAGAGAGTACGATGAGGAATTTCTTGGGGTCACCCGCCAAATCATCATCGGGCCGGAGGATGCTTCCAACAATTTTCACCTGCGCTATTTCCGGTTGGAACCCGGTTCTCACAGCCATTTGGAGAGCCACCCGCACGAACACGGCGTGATCATCCTGCACGGTCGGGCGCGCGTGCAACTTAACAATGAATTCTTCGAAGTAAAACCTTACGACGCGATCTTCATTTCAGGCAATGACATGCACCAGTTCACTCCCATCGGGAATGAACCGCTGGGATTTCTGTGCGTCATCAAAGATAAAAATTCGAAATAACGGTTACGAGGGTTTCCATGCCCGCGTTGCGAGAAATGTGGGCATGAAATCCTTGATCTTCTCATCATCCCGATAATCTTCATAAAAACCGATCAGATGAAAACCGGCCTCCAACTGGCCGCCGATCTGTTCGTCCAGCGTATGGCTGAATTCCACCGGTTCATCCTTGAAGCGGCGCAAACGCTCTTCCTCGGTTATGCTGTCCAGGTCGGAATAGGGCAGGCTGTATTTCACCTGGTAAATTCCCTGATCGTATAAATCCTGGTCGAAAGTATATTCCACCGGATTCATGAAACCCGCGATCAGTGTACCGCCGGGGGCCAGAACGCGGAAGGCTTCTTTCCAAACCGGACGCACGTCCGGAATGAAACAATTGGAGATGGGGTGAACGATGAAGTCGAAAGCCGCATCGGAAAACGCCGAAAGATCGGCCATGTCGCCTTCCACCAGGCGCAGGGCCAGGTTTTCTCTGGCTGCAACCACGCGATCCATTTCCAGTTGTCGCGGGGAGTTATCGAAAACGGTTACTTGCGCGCCGGCAGCCGCCAGCAGCGGGCCTTGCTGTCCGCCTCCGGAAGCCAGGCATAGCACCCGGCAGCCATGAAGAGGCGGGAACCAATCCCGGGGGACGGGCTTCAGGGGAGTCAACAAGATGCGAAAATCACCTTTTCGTGCGGCCGCGACCTCTTTCTGCGTAACCGGTATGGTCCAGGGATTACCGAGTTCCACCTCGCGGTTCCAGGCTTGCTTGTTGTATTGGGTGATTTCCTGTCGAGTGTGCATTTGATCTCCAGAAAAAATGTTATCATGGGGCGCAGAATGTTATTATACGGGAGTTAAATTATGCTGCACATCGTCAATCAATTGAAATTCACGCGTTCCGAATTCCGTAAAGGATTCAGCGGTGTTAGTGAGGAAGAAGGCAAGCGGCGGTTCATGCCGATCAATTGCATCGCCTGGATGGTCGGCCACCTGGCTTGGCACGAGCAGCTTTACTGGCTGACCCGCCTGCAAGGCCGTACGCCCATCCCTGAACTGAATAACCTGGCGGCTTTCAACGGTCCCGCCAGCCAACCTTCACTGGAAGAGATGACCGCCTGTTGGGAGAAGATCACTGGCGAAACCGATCCTTTCCTGGAAAGCTTGACGCTCAAGGATCTGCTTCCCAACGTCATTGTGAACGGAAAGGAATTGCCGTTCAACACTGGAACAATGATCTCGCGCGTAATCTATCATTACTGGTATCACACCGGCGAGATGCAGGCCGTGCGCCAAATGCTGGGGCACACCGGATTGACTGATTTCGTCAGCGACGAGATCGAAACTGTCGGGAAATTCTATCTTGATGAATAAAGTGAAGACTACAAAGGGATAAACTGCCATGAAGATGTTCGTGAATCTCTATTTGTTCGAAGTATTGGCGAGCTATCTGGTGCGGCTGCCATCGGTATTTCTAAACGCGAAAGCCAGCAGTCGCAAGGAC
>CALGUJ010000229.1 GCA_937902055.1 uncultured Pelolinea sp. | reverse complement strand
CCGCGGCCTCGCGCGCCAGGGCGGCATAAGCGTTCTCGCCGCCTTCCTTTTCTTTTTCCAGCAAATCGCGCGCGAACTGGTCGCGGAACCAGGTGGTGGCGGAACCGCTGGTGGAGAGGCCGGCGGCATACACGTAGGTGCCTTTAAAAGCGCCCATGTCCATCCATAATTCTTCGGAAGGAATGGGTTTTTCGATCACCAGGATGAAAAAAGCCGTGCTGCCGTACATGATCATCAATTCGCCGGGGTGTGCCACGCCCACGCTGATGGCTTCGGAAAGCGCGTCCACTGCGCCGAAGGTGACCGGCGTGCCTTGCGGGATGCCGGTGAGACGGGCGGCTTCGGTCGTGACCTGCCCGGCGATCTCGTCGCTCCAGCCCAGGCGGGGCAGCTTATCCAGCGAGGTGATGCCGCCGGCGAATTTGTCATCCCATTCGTTGGTGTGGATGTTGATCAGCGGGTTGAATTCGGTGGCCGTGTGGCGTTCGATCACGTAGTCGCCGGTCAATTTGAAAATGACGTAGGAGGTGGCGGTCAGGAACTTGTGCGCGGCGTTGTAGATTTCCGGTTCCTGCTGCTTGAGCCACAGGATCTTGGGGCCGACGGCTTGCGAGGTCAGGCGCATGCCACCCAACTCGACCAATGCCGCGCGCCCGTATTGCTGCTCGAGCTGGTCGATCTGGTCGCTGGCGCGGATGTCCACGCCGTAAAGGATGCCCGGGCGCAGGGGCTTGCCCAGCTTGTCGACCGGCAGCAGGCAGGCGCCGATGGCGCTGACGGCCACCGCGGCGATCTGGTCGCCGGCGGGCACTTTGGCGGAGAGAGCTTGCGAGATTTTTACGAAATCCGCCCACCACACGCCGTCCGCGTCGTGCTCGGCGTAGCCGGGCCTGGGGATGGACATCTCGTGGTCGGCGCGCGCTTCCGCCAGGATGGCGCCGTCCGGGCGGCACAGCACGCCCTTGGAGCTGTAGGTGCCGATGTCGATGCCGAGTAATAAGGTTGCCATGCTGCCTCCGGTTAAACCAAGTGAGTTAAAGACAATTTTGAATTATATCCACATTGTCCCCGTTCTTGTCGTATACAAATAGGGCTAACCAAACAGATGGCATTAAAAATTGATTTTGTAAATAGAGACTGCTTCCGATGGCTGGTTGGAGAAAATTTTTGTCTTGCCGGTTATCAATCCCAGCCTCTCCAATTCAATGCTATATATTATCGATTCCGGATGATCCCCTTCCAATAGATAGATACCGCCCCTGCCTGCTGGCTGATCTTTCAACCACACAGCCAACTCGCGCAAGCGCGGATAATACAACATCCCGCTGAGGGGTTTGGCGTGCTCATAGGGCAGCCCCAGCCATTTCCGTTCGCCGCAGCCGAAGTTGAAGGCATACCACCAGAGCGGTTTGAGGTAGGCGTCCACCAGCAGCAGGCTGTCAGGCTCCGAGTTGGCGGCTATCCACTGGCAGGCTTTTTGATAATTCTCATTCTCTCCATGGTAACGTTCATCGTAGCGCGCCACGGCCAATCCAGCGGGCAACAGTCCGATCGTGAGAATAAGGCTCAGCCAACCATAAATAGAGCGGACAGGTTTTTTGCGGAAGAGCAGGAAGGCGCTGGTGGTGATAGCTGCCAGGATAGCCATCACCAGCCACGGCGCCCATGCGCGCCCGGCGCCCCACAGGTGCAGCCAGGCGATATCCGATTCGGCACCCTGTAAAGCGAGCTGCCAATGCCGCCAGAGCGGCATCAGGTTCAAGCTCCACTGCCGGGCGGTGTTCAGGTTCTGCCCGCTGGTTTGCACTACCCAGTTGGCGTAGACCGGGTCGGAAGTCAATATACGCCCAACCTGGATCAGCAAGCCAATGGCGATCGATGACCAGGTGAGCATGCGGATGGCTTTTCGGCCGCCATGCAAGCCAGCGTCCAGCGCGGGCAGAGCCGCCAGCATCAACAGCGGCAGGGCGGGCAGCAGCGCGCGCATGCTCCAGGTGATGCCCCACCAGTCAGCGTCATAGATCAGGGCTTGCATGAGCATCAGCGCCGCCAGACTGCCGAAAGCGATTAGTTTATCCTGCGAAGGCTGAGCCTGCTGAAGGCTGTCTGAATGGGTATTCATTTGCTCCCCAAAGGAATGCTTCGCGGTCGACGAGCTCAACCAACGTCTGGGGATCAACCCTAATAATATAACCGGCGAATAGAGCAGCAATCCCTTGCCCGGGCTGACCAGCATACCCGCCAGCGCTTGCCAGAAATATGCGTGCGGAATACGACTCATGGTGACGAGCATGGCAGAGACGAAATCCGGCGAGAAGCGGCGGGTGGCCGTCGCAGGCAGCCAATGAAGGATGGCAGCCAAACCTGCCAGGCTAACCAGCAAACAGGTACCGAACAAAAAAGTGATTTGTTTATTCGCGCACCCGGCATTCCTTTTTAAATAAAACCAACCCGCAAGCATAAAAAAGGGGAGGCATAATCCGCAGGTTATCTTGGTCAGGGCGGACAATCCGACCAGTACCAGCATGCATAGAAGGATTAATAAATACCTGGGAAAAGATTGACGGGCTTGCTGTAAAAATTCCAGGGAAAACGCCGCGCCGGTCAGGCACAGCATGGCCAGCGGTTCGCGGAAGTTGGTGCGCGCGTAAGGGAAAGCGATCGTGCCCAGGCCGAAAACCAGGGCAAGGCTGAGAGCTGTTGATTTACGATATCCCCTGCGCAGGGCGATGACAGCCAGAAAAGCGGCGCTCAGCGCAGTGTAGATCCCGGCGGGCAGGTGCTGCGCCTGGGCGCGGCCCCAACCGGCTGTTTTCGCCATCCCATAAAAGGGAATATTTAGGAGAAGGTGCAGTGGTTCCAGGTTGCCGCTTTTCCCCAGCAGTCGGTCGTTGCCGTAGAGCGGCAGGATGCTGACGCCCTGGCCGGTAGCCAGGCTGCTGCTGGCCACCGCGAAGAGCTGCTCGTCATCGGTGACGCCTACCCCATTGAAAACCAGCAGATACATGCCCAATAACAGGCAAAAAATGAGCGTGCAGGCTGATACGATCTCCCGATTTTTCATAAAATTTAATTGCCGTCTGTTTAACTGATTTTAATAGAATATTCGTAAAATGATTGATTTCGCGCTCCCGCTGCGCTAAAATGAATTTACATTACCCCATTCCATTGAAGAAATATTTGATCTATTGCCGCCTGACTGGTATTGATTCCTGAGGAGGAGATCATGCATAAAAAAAGACGTTCTTTGTGGATTGGTTTTACGATTTTATTGCTGTTGACTATGGGGGCATCGGAATGTGCGCCCAAAATGCAGGCGCCGCCGGCGGCAGCGGCTGAATCCGCCGCTGCGGCGGTCAAGCCAAATTTGAGCATGTTCGCCAGCCCCATCAGCAGCCCGGTGGCAACCCTCACCATTCCCCCTTACCTGCTGCGATTCCGCATTCGATATATCCCGCCGGGTTGGTTCGCTTTGGGCAGCGATGAGGAAGATGACAAACTAACCCGAAGAGATGAGGCGCCACAACGGATTGTGGCTGAATCCGGCTTTTGGATCGGAGAGAGCGAAGTAAGCAATAAAGAATACCTGGATTGCGTAAAATCCGGCTGCTGCACCCCGCCCAACTTGCGGGAAAGCGGCCCAACCAACCACTACAGCGATCCGGCGTATGACGATCATCCTGTGGTGGGCGTGAGTTGGTACCAGGCGGCGCAATACTGCGAATGCATGGACGCGCGCCTGCCCACCGAAGCCGAGTGGGAGAAAGCCGCGCGCGGGGATGAAGGCAATATCTATCCGTGGGGCGACGATACCCCCACCTGCGACCGTACCAACATGAACGGCTGCGGAGCGGAAGAATCCACCAAAGCGGTGGCTTCCTATCCGCTGGGGATCAGCCCTTACGGTTTGTACGATATGGCCGGTAACGTGCGTGAATGGACGGCGGATGATTATGAGGCCGATAGCTATCAGACACTGGCCAGGTTCAATCCCGCCAGCGCAGATGGCGGCGAGAAAAAGGTCGCGCGCGGCGGCGGTTTCAACGATTTCGAAGAAAACCTGCGTTCGGCTGCGCGCCTGTCGCTGGATCCCAAGCAGGATTACGATGACGTCGGTTTCCGCTGCATACCGGTTTCGCGCACCTATGCGCCGGTCTGCCAGCCGACTTATCGCAGATTCTGCTACGATCCGCGCAATCCACCGCCGGATGAACCCTGTGAACCTGGGCAGGGCGTACCCGGCGAGGAAGGACTGACCTTCCTGGGTTACGGCTGCCCAATGGACAAAATGGTGGATTTCCAGGTTAGGACCAATGGCGGGGGCAACAGCGGTT
>CALGUJ010000228.1 GCA_937902055.1 uncultured Pelolinea sp. | reverse complement strand
AAAGCGCACCCGCCCATCCTGCTGGTGGTCAACAAAGCCGACAATCAGAAATTTCGCGCCGACGCGGTGGAATTCTACAACCTCGGGCTGGGAGAACCCTACCCCATCTCAGCCTTCCACGGCACCGGCACCGGTGACCTGCTGGATGCGCTGGTGGCCGTCTTCCCGCCATCTTCGGAAAAAGAGGATGATGATTCGGTCAAGATCGCCATCGTCGGCATTCCCAACGCCGGCAAGTCCAGCCTGCTGAACCAACTGGTGGGTGCAGAGCGCGCCATTGTCAGCCCGATCGCCGGTACCACGCGCGACGCAGTAGATACGCCCATGATTTATAACGACATTCCCATTACCCTGATCGATACCGCCGGCATCCGCCGGCGCGGCAAGATCGACCGCGGTGTGGAGCAGTTCAGCGTACTGCGCAGCATGCGCGCCATCGAGCGCTGCGACGTGGCGCTGTTGATGATCGACGCCACCAAGGAGATCAGCGCGCAGGACGCGCACATCGCCGGATTCATCCAGGAAGCCGGCAAGAGCGCAGTCATCCTGGTCAATAAATGGGACGCGGTCGAAAAGGACACCTTCACCATCGAAGAGTACAAGACGCGCATCCGCGCCGCGCTGAACTTCATGGATTACGTACCCATCCAGTTCATCTCCGCCAAAACCGGCCAGCGCGTGGATAAGGTGCTGCCGCTGGCGCTGCAGGTGCAGGAAGAGCGCATGGTCAAGCTGGGCACCGGTGTTTTCAACCGCATCCTGATGCGCGCGCAGGACGAGCACGCGCCCGCCTCGCGCACCGGCAGGATTCTGCGCATCTATTACGGCACGCAAGTGCGCAGCGATCCGCCCACTTTCATCCTGTACGCAAACGAACCGAAACTGGCGCATTTCAGCTATCTGCGCTATCTGGAAAATTGCATCCGCCAGGAATACCCTTTCAGCGGCACGCCCATCCGCCTGGTGTTGAAGGGGCGCGAATGACGGGTTTATAATTTTCGCAATCCTTGAGAGCAGAGAAAATCAATTGGAAAACGACCCTTCCCTTCCACCCATAGAACCTGAAGAACTGCCGCGCTCCAGGCGCATTTGGCGCGAGCTGTTCGAGATCCTTCAGACGCTGCTGCTGGCCGCCGTGCTGTATTTCGCCATCGACGCCGTCATCGGGCGGGAGCGCGTGCAGAAGATCAGCATGGAACCCACTTTCGAAGCCGGCGAGATCCTGATGGTGAACAAACTGGCTTACAAATTCGGCGAATTCGATTACGGCCAGGTGATCACCTTCCATTATCCGCTCGATCCCTCGCTGGATTACATCAAACGCGTCATCGGCCTGCCCGGCGATGTGGTGGATGTGCAGAACAGGGAAGTGCGGGTGAACGGACAATTGCTATACGAACCCTACATCTCCGCAGCGCCGGAATATGAGGGAAGCTGGAATGTGCCGGAGGGGGAATTATTCGTGCTGGGAGATAACCGCAACCCGTCAGCCGATTCGCACGTGTGGGGTTTCGTGCCGGAAGAGAACGTGATCGGCAAAGCCATCGCGGTGTATTGGCCGATCAGCAAAATCCGGGCTGTTTCCACCCCGGATATCTTCGCCCATTAATTTTTCAGGAAAAAACTACCATTTGCGCGTCAGGCGCACAAAATATTTATAGCGGTCGCCGCGGTAGAGGATGCTGACGAACTCGATGGCCTTGCGGTCCTGCGACCACAGGGTGCGTTCGTTCAACAAGAGCGGGCTGCTGACCGGAATCTGCATCAACTCGGCTTCTTCCGGCGTGGCCAGCGTGACCTCGAGCGTTTCATCCGCTTCGGTCGGGTAGATGCCGAATTTTTGCTGCAAAATGGCGTAGATCGAACCCTTTTGCTCGATCTCTTCGCGGGTGATCACCTGGCCGCCGTCCAATGCCAGGTAGGAATCCTGCAAGCCGATCGGTTCGCCGTTGCCGGTGCGCAGGCGTTTGATGCGCAGCACCTGGGCGTCCTTATCATTCAGGCCAAGTTGTTTGGCGATCTTGGCGCTTGGTTTGAGGTAGCCAAATTCCAGGATGCGCCCGCCGGGCGTCAGGCCGCGGTTGCGCATGTCCTCGGAAAAGCTGGTCAGTTCGAGCATGCCCTTCTGCAATTTGGGCGGGGAAACAAAAGTCCCTCTGCCATGCACGCGGTAGAGGTAACCCTGGCGCTCGAGCAGGTCAATGGCCTGCCGGATGGTCGGCCGGCTGAGGTTGTATTGTTCTTCCAACTGGCGTTCGGAGGGGATGGCGTCTTGCGCCGGAAATTCCCCATTCTCGATCTTCTCGCGCAGGATGTTGGCAAGCTGAAAATACTTTGGAATGATGTTGGCTGGGTCGATCATACTTGACATTTATTATTTCCCGTACTACAATTGTAGTCAATAAGATGTTAAGAGGTCTTTACCAGTTATTTTAACATCCTGAACCTGCTTTTGTCAAACTCAAAAGATAAGGTACACCATGAATTATATATCTGAAACCGATATTCGGAATATCGTCCAAAAAGCCCTCGCGCAGGCCGTACCGCCTGCCAGCCCCGCCCCGGCTTCGGCCGGCTCTGCGCCTGCTGAAAGCCCCTGCGGCTCGGGCAAAAAACGCACCATAGCGGTCGGCAGCGACCACGGCGGCTACGAACTCAAGACCATCGTGATCGCTTACCTGCAGGAATTGGGGCACACCGTGATCGATTGCGGCACGACCGGCAAGGAAGCCGTGGATTACCCCGATTTCGCCCTGGCTGTGGCTGAAAAAATCCGTTCGCATGAAGCCTGCCGCGGCATCGTGATCGACGCCGCCGGCATTGGCAGCTGCATGGCTGCCAATAAGGTTCCCGGCGTGCGCGCGGCCATGTGCGTGGATTACGCCACTGCGTCCAACAGTCGCGAGCATAACAACGCCAACGTGCTCTCGCTCGGCGCGGGGCTGCTGGGCGTCAACCAGGTCAAATTGATCGTCAAGACCTTCCTGGAAACGGATTTCGGCGGCGGCCGGCATGCCCGCCGCGTGGACAAGATTACCGATATTGAAAAAAAGTACATGAAAGAGGGATGATCCCATGATTACCGATCCCAAAAACGTTGAAAACATCGCCCAAATCGTCACGCGCGAGATTCTGAACGCGCTGGTGGAAGAAGCCGTGCAGACTGCAACGCCCCAGGGGCAGCAGTGCAAGGTGGAATGCGTGGATAACCTGTGCGTCAAGACCTGCTTCGACGAGCTGGGCCACGTGATCAGCGCCGGCGCGGAACGCATCAGCAGCACGCTGGGCAGCCTGCCGGA
>CALGUJ010000227.1 GCA_937902055.1 uncultured Pelolinea sp. | reverse complement strand
CCTAAATCCTTGGAAGCAGCCAGCGCTGACCTGGTAAAGATCACCGGACAACGGCCGGTCATCATCAAAGCCAAGAAAAGCATCGCAAATTTCAAACTGCGCGAAGGCCGCACCATTGGTGTAAAAGTTACGCTGCGCGGCGAGAAAATGTGGGCTTTGTTGGATCGACTGGTCAACATCGCACTCCCTCGTGTGCGCGATTTTCGCGGTGTATCCGAGAAATCCTTTGACGGCCGCGGTGATTACACGCTTGGATTGCGCGAGCAATTGATCTTCCCCGAGATCGAATTCGATTCGATCGATAAAGTCCGGGGTATGGAATTGACCTTTGTTACATCAGCACCCAATGATGAGCAGGCGTTGTCTTTATTAAAGCATTTAGGAATGCCTTTTAGGAAGGTCTAACTATGGCAAAAACATGTATGGAATATCGGGAACTTCGCAGGAAATATCCCAATCAGGTTAGAAATCGCTGCAAAATTTGCGGAAGACCGCGAGGATATTTGCGTCGATTTGGTATCTGCCGGATTTGTTTTCGGGATCTGGCATTGAAAGGCAAAATTCCTGGTGTGACCAAGTCATCCTGGTAAACCGGACCGGAGGAAAAGATGAGTGTTAATGATCCAATTGCTGATATGCTGACCCGCATCCGGAATGGTGTAATGAGCAGCCAAACCGTGGTGGCAATGCCTAGCTCGAAGATCAAGGTTGAAATCGCGAAAATCTTGAAAGAAGAAGGCTATATCGAGGATTACGAAGTGGCGGCGGGAATTAAGCCGGCTCTGCAAGTAGTCCGATTGAAATTGAAATACGTGGGTGAACGACGTTCGAAGCGTTCGGTAATTTCCGGACTTGAGCGTGTTAGCCGACCGGGTCGCCGTGTCTACACCCCAAAGAAAGAAATCCCCTGGGTGCTATCAGGCATGGGAATTTCAATTCTGTCGACTCCTAAAGGCATTATGACTGGTCAAAATGCCCGCAAGAATGGCGTCGGCGGCGAAATCCTTTGCAAGATTTGGTAGAACCCTTAAGAGAATGGAGGTATAGCACAGTGTCTCGTATAGGAAAACTACCCATCACAATTCCCAACGGTGTGGATGTGGAATTGAACGGGTCCAAAGTTACGGTAAAAGGTCCGAAGGGAACTATGCAGCGTGAGTTTTCTTCATTGATTACGATCAAGAAAGAAGATAATCGAATCGTGATCACACGCGATTCAGAAGAAAAAAACATCCGCGCTTTGCATGGAACAACCCGCGCAGTATTGTTCAACATGGTTACAGGCGTAAGCACGGGTTTTGAACGGATCCTTGAGGTGGAAGGTGTTGGTTATAAAGCCGATATGGATGGCAAGAACCTGGTCCTGAGTGTCGGTTATTCTCACCCGGTAGTAGTGGAACCGCCCAGCGGTATTGAATTCAATGTTGCTGAAAAGAACCGCCAGGTGGTTATTAAAGGTATGGATAAAGAATCATTAGGGCAAATTGCTGCCGATATTCGCAAGATTCGCCCGCCCGAACCGTATAAAGGCAAGGGTATTCATTATCTGGGTGAAGTCGTCCGCAGAAAAGCGGGAAAGAAAGCCGCTTAGTCGGAAAATCTGAAGCAGGAATTATATTATGGCAAAAGTATCTCGAAACGAAGCAAGATTGCACAGGCATCAAAGGGTTCGCAAGAACGTCTTTGGTGTGGCAAGTAAACCGCGACTCTGTGTATTTCGCAGCCTGAATGATATCTACGCTCAGATTATCGATGATGAAAAAGGTATTACCTTGGCTTCATCATCCAGCATCGACCATGAGCTGAAAAGCCAGGTCCAAAAACTGAGCAAGACCGAGCAGGCAATCGCAGTCGGTAAGAATATTGCGGAGCGCGCTAAGGAAAAGAAGATCACTGAGGTCGTTTTCGACCGCGGCGGTTACCAATACATCGGCCGTGTTAAAGCTCTTGCAGACGCTGCGAGAGAAGCAGGTCTTAAGTTTTAACTGCAGAGCGATATAAGAGGTAATGATGGAAAAAATGGCTTACCAGGCAGTCGAAAAAGAATATGACGAAAGAGTAGTGGATATCGCCCGTGTCGCCAAGGTAGTAAAAGGCGGACGCAAATTCCATTTCCGTGTAACGATCGTCGCTGGCGATAATAATGGAAATATCGGTTTGGGCGTTGGAAAAGCAGGCGCGGTTCCTGAAGCGATGGCGAAGGCTACACTGCAAGCCCATAAGAACATGCGTAAAGTCTCATTGTCCGGAACAACCATTCCTCATGAAGTGGTTGCCAAGGTCGGTGGAGCGGAAGTATTGTTGAAACCGGCTTCGATGGGTACCGGTGTAATCGCCGGTGGCGGCGTTCGTGCGGTTGTTGAAGCCGCGGGCGTGCGGGATATTTTAACCAAATCCCTCGGCAGCTCGAATATGCTGAATGTTGTCAAGGCAACCTTCAAAGCGCTGGAACAGTTACAATCCTCGCAGAGGATTGCTGAACTGCGCGGAAAACCCGCAAAAGAGTTAGCGCCTTTCTGGGAACGGAGGAAAGATGGCTAAAAAAGAAAAAATGATCCGAATCACGCTGGTCCATAGCCCGATTGGGAATACAGAAACCCATAAGGCAACAGTGCGCGCATTAGGCCTGCACAAAATTGGCCAGACTGTTGAACAGAAAGATTCACCAACGGTTCGCGGTATGCTTTCCAAGGTGAATCACCTAGTCAAAGTTGAAGACGTTCAGGAATAGAAATGAAATTAAACGACTTGAAACCCAATGAGGGTGCAAAGAGAGATCGAAAACGTGTCAGCCGTGGTATCGCTGCCGGGCAAGGTAAAACTGCCGGTCGTGGTACCAAAGGTCAACACTCCCGCCAAGGCTTCGGTGGTCATTTGTATTTGCAGGGCGGTAATCTGCCTTTCTATCGCCGGTTGCCATTCCTGCGTGGTGAAGGATTCAGCCCGATTAATCGGATCGAATACAATGAAGTTAACGTGGCAAGCCTCGAAAAATTCAAAGCTGGCACTCAGGTGACTCCAGAACTTCTGGCGGAAAATAAAATGCTGCATAAAAATCAAAATCCGGTTGCCATTTTGGGCAACGGTGAATTGAAAAAGGCATTAACCGTGCGAGCACATCGCTTTACCGATGGCGCCAGGAAGAAAATTGAAGCCGCTGGTGGAAAAGCCGAGATCATTGAAAGCTAGGGTTTCTGGAAATAAGGAGAATCTAGGATGAAAAGATCAGCTTGGCGTTATTTGTGGACATCCGTTGATATTCGGAAAAAACTGCTGATAACGCTTGCGTTGTTAGTCCTTTATCGTCTTGCTGCAAATATCCCGGTGCCTGGTATTAATCGGGAAGTGATCGCGAGCATCTTCCAACAGCAAAGCGCAGCCAGCAGTTTGCTGGGTGTGTTCGATATGCTCTCCGGTGGTACGCTTTCCAATTTCTCCATCCTGGCAATGGGTGTCTATCCCTATATTACCGCCCAAATCATCATTCAACTATTGGTCCCGATCATTCCATCGTTGCAGCGTCGAATGCAGGAAGATCCCAAAGAAGGACGCCGGCTGATGGAAAAATGGACAATTCTATTGACCATCCCCATGGGAACGTTATCCGCCTTGGGCCAGATTCAGCTTTTCCGCCAATTGACAACCAGCGGTTCCATCCTGAATTACACCTTCGGATTTTCCAGCGGCAACGTTTTGCCTACCTTGACCACCGTGATCAGCATGGTTGGCGGTACGATGTTGGGTATTTGGTTGGGTGAATTGATTTCAGAGTATGGAATTCCCAATCAGGGTCTCTCACTGATCATTTTCTCAGGCATCGTTTCGCGCATCCCCAGCAATATCTACAGCATTATCATTTCAGGTGAATCGGTATTCTTCCTCCTGGCTTTGATTGCGATTGTTCTGGTGATGACCATCTTTGTGATCATCTTTGTTCAACAGGGCCGTCGCAATGTACCGGTTCTGTTCCCAGGCCGCCGTATTGGCAATCGTATGTCCATGCCGGTGAAATCCAACCTGCCGCTGATGATTAACTTGGCAGGCATGATCCCGCTCATCTTTGCGCAAACAATCTTGTCGCTTCCCGGTATTATTGCGCAATTCTTTATCAATTCGAAAACGCAATGGTTGGCTAATGTTGCGCTCTGGATGCAGAACACTTTCAACACCAGCAGCGTTACTTATATGATTGTGTATTTCTTATTTGTTCTATTGTTGACCTTCTTCTACACTGAAGTGTTATTTGAACAACAGAACTATGGAGAGAACCTTAAGCGGCAGGGAGCGCAAATACCCGGTGTTGTACGCGGAGCCCCAACACAGAATTATCTAAATAAAGTCCAGCGCAGGATTACCTTGGTTGGTGCTTTATTCCTGGCTGTCGTAGCGACCATGCCTTACCTGTTCAGCTTCGTCTTGCCGGCCAACATTGGAAAATCATTATTCCTGGTATCTGCTTCCGGTTTGATCATCGTGGTAGGTGTTGTTCGCGATACTTTCAATATCATTGAAACCGAGTTGAAATTACACGGTTACGATGAAAAACTGATTAAAGGTTGATAGAGTTAATGGCACGCTTTTACGTCTTGTTAGGGCCCCCCGGCGCGGGAAAAGGAACTCAGGCTGCGATTATCGCGGAGAAGTGCGGTATTCCGCATATCTCATCGGGTAACATTTTCCGGGAGAACCTGGAAAAGGATACTGAGTTGGGGAAACAAGCTCGGGCTTTCATGGAAAAAGGCGAACTGGTGCCGGACGATATCACGATCGGCATGGTTGAAGATCGGCTGTTGAACGCTGATTGCGCCAATGGCGCTTTGCTCGACGGTTTTCCGCGTACTCCCGCCCAAGCGGAAGCATTGGCTTCTTTTCTGGCTGACCATCAAGGCGAGATCTTCTGCGTTCCATTCATCAATGTGGATTCTGACGAGTTGATCGAACGCCTGAGTGGACGCTGGACATGCAAGGCGGAAGGTCATGTGTATCATAGTAAATACAACCCGCCGAAAAATGAAGGTGTATGCGACCTGGATGGATCAGCGCTTTACCAAAGGAATGACGATAAACGCGAAACCGTTCAACAACGCATTGAAGTTTATTTCAAGCAAACCGCTCCGCTGATTGATTTTTATAAAGAAAGTGGCCTGTTGGTGGAAATCGACGGTGCTAAACCCATTGATGAAGTAACGCAGGCAGTTCTAAAAGTGGTTGCTTGCGAGGCTGAATAGATTTACGAGATGGCAATAATTGGTTATAATAAAAAATTTGCGGCTGCAGGATTATAGAAATAGGAGAAATAGAAATGAGAGTGTCACCATCAATCCGCAAAAGATGCGCTAAATGTAAAATTGTCAAGCGTAAAGGAATCCTTTACGTTATTTGTGATAATCCTAAACATAAACAGAGACAGGGATAAGAAATATGGCAAGAATTGAAGGTATTGACTTACCGCGTTCGAAGCGGATTGAGATTGGGCTGCAATATATTTATGGTATCGGCCCGGCTCGCGCCAAGGAAATCCTCGCGGCTACAAAAGTAAATCCTGATATACGTGTGAACGATCTGACGGAAGCTGACGTCAGTGCTTTGCGCGACTATATCTCCAAGACTTTCAAGGTCGAGGGCGATTTGCGTCGTGATGTTCAGATGAATATCAAGCGGCTGGTTGAAATTGGATGCTATCGAGGGCTGCGGCACCGCAGAAGCTTGCCTGTTCACGGACAGCGCACCCGCACCAATTCGCGCACCCGCAAGGGACCGAAGCGCACTGTTGCCGGTCGCGGTCGCCGCCGTGGAGCAACCAAGAAGTAGTCTTGAGTTTAGATTAGGACAGATATAGAGGAATTATGGCACAAAGCACAAAACCAGCCCGTAGGACTGCCGCAACAACCAAGAAAGTGCGCCGATCCGTATCGGCAGCGCAGGTTCATATTTTTGCGTCATTCAATAACACCATTATCACCGTAACCGATCAACAGGGAAATGTAATAACCTGGACCAGCTCTGGTTCGGTTGGCTTCAAAGGTTCCCGCAAGAGCACTCCCTTTGCGGCTCGCCTGGCAGCCGAAGAAGTAATAAAAAATGCGATGGCAATGGGTGTCTCGGAAATTGATGTGATCATCAAGGGCCCTGGCCCTGGTCGTGAATCTGCGATTCGGGCGATTCAGTCCAAAGGTTTGAAAATCAGATCGATTACAGACATTACCCCGGTTCCGCATAATGGCTGCCGGCCACCCAAGAAGCGCCGTGTATAGGATTCAGGAGAGATAATTAAGATGGCACGATATATTGAACCAGTCTGCAAGTTATGCCGCAGAGAGAATGAAAAACTTTTCCTGAAAGGCGAACGGTGCTTTACACAGAAGTGTGCATTTGAACGCAGGAGCTATGGCCCTGGTCAACATGGCCAGGCCAGCCAGGGCAGAGGCAAACGCATGTCGGATTACAGCCGGCAATTGCGCGCGAAACAAAAAGCCCGCAGTGTCTACGGCGTTTTGGAAAAACAATTCCGCCGCTATTTTGAAATGGCAATCCGCACGCGTGGTATTACCGGTTTGATCATGCTTCAAATCCTGGAAGCGCGCATGGACAATGTCATCTACCGCATGGGTTTGGCGCCCAATCGCGCGCAAGCCCGGCAGATGGTTTCTCATGGCCATTTCCTGGTAAATGGCCGCAGAACAGATGTGCCTTCCATGGTATTGAAGGCAGGCGATACCGTACAGGTTCGTGAAGAATCCAAGAAAAATGGTTTGTTTAAAGATTTGGCGGAAACCGCTGAAAAAACAAATTGTGCATTGTGGCTGGAGCGTGACCTAAAAACATTGAGCGGCCGTGTATTAAGAATGCCGGATCGTGGAGAAATTGACGGAAATCTCAATGAGCAATTGGTCGTTGAGTACTATTCAAGGTAATCCGGTAATTAATAGATGAGGTTAATAACAGGAAGAGAGGGTGACTGTGGCTCAAAGTAGTATGGTTACACCGACACTTGAACGGGAAGCTGAAGCGCGCAATTATGCGAAGTTTGTGATCAGTCCCTTGGAACGTGGATATGGTGTCACTTTGGGTAATTCGTTACGCAGAGTGTTGCTTTCTTCGTTGGAAGGCGCCGCAATTACTTCGATGCGGATTTCAGACACGCTGCACGAATTCAGTGACATTCCTGGCGTTCGCGAAGATGTATTGCAGGTAATGCTTCAGGTTAAACAGATTCGCATCAACATGCATGAAGGCGAAGTATCACACATGCATTTGGATGTAAGCGGGGAAGGAGTAGTAACCGCCGCCGATATCCAGACCACTGCGGAAATCGAGATTATGAATCCCGAATTATATCTGTTTACCGTGGATGACCCCAAAACCCGTTTATCGATCGATTTTTCGGTCGAACGCGGTCGCGGTTATCTGCCATCCGATGAAAGACTTGGCGATCTTCCCATTGGGGAGTTGCCTGTGGATGCCATTTTTAGCCCGGTAAAACGCGTCAATTTCGACGTAGGCAATGCGCGCGTAGGCCAGAGTACGAATTACGACCGCCTTGAACTGGAAATTTGGACGGACGGTACGACTTCGCCTGAGAAAACCCTTGCCCAGGCTGGCAAGATTTTGATTGAACAATTCCGCCTGATCGCAGGTGTGAAAGAAGAAATGCTGGATATCGTTGAAGAACGCGAGGAAACCTCGAAACAGATTAGCAGCGAAACTGCCGATATGCCCATCGAGAACCTCGATCTTTCTGTCCGCGTTTTCAACTCCTTGAAACGCACCGGTGTTACGACTGTCGGTGATGTGATTGAGTTGTTGGACAAAGGCGAAGAAGCAGTGATGTCGATCAGAAATTTTGGCGAGAAGAGCCTGGATGAATTACGCCAGAAGATGCAGGAAAAAGGCTTTTTGAAAGAAGAAAACGACGAAAGTGAAGTGGAGTAAGGTACAATGCGTCATCAAGTTTCAGGATATCAATTAAACCGGAATAAAGATCAGCGCATCGCTCTGCGGCGCACCCTGATTAAACAACTGTTTGAAAACAACCGGATTCAGACCACCTCTGCGAAGGCCAAGGCTATTCGCGGCGACGCCGAAAAATTGATCACATTGGCGAAGAACAGCGCCAAAGGCAGCGACATCGATAAGGTCAATGCCCGTCGCTTGGCAGCTTCCTCGTTGGCGGATGCGGACACCGTTAAGAAATTGTTTGACGATGTAGCCCCTCGTTTTGCGAATCGCAACGGCGGATACACCCGCATGATCAAGCTCGGGCCTCGCGCCGGCGATTCGGCGGATATGGTTGTTTTGGAATTGGTTGAAGAATAATCCTGCCGGAATTCCGGTTGGAATGGCACCTTACAAAGTTACAATAGCATACGACGGCACTGAATTCAAAGGATTTCAGCGCCAGCGAAGCGCACGCACGGTTCAATGCGAACTGGAGAATGCCCTAAAAAAATTGGGTTGGACCGAGAGAACCATTACCTCTGCCGGAAGAACGGATACCGGTGTCCATGCTGAAGGGCAGGTGATAGGGTTTCAGCTTGAGTGGAGACACTCTACGGATGATCTGATGAATGCATTGAATAAGCAATTGCCTGTGGATATCCGGGTGTTGCAGGTGCGGTACGCGGAGACTGACTTTCACCCGCGTTATAGCGCGTGCATGCGGAGATATCGGTATCAGGTATATTTCGCAGGTGTTGAAAATCCGTTGCTGGAACGGTTTTACTGGCGAGTTTGGCCGAAACCGAACCTCGAGATAATGAATGAATGCTCCAGGTTGTTTGTGGGAAGGCACGATTTCCGAGCTTATGGCAAACCGCCGAATTCCCGCTCTTCATCTTTCCGCACTGTGCAAGTAGCAAACTGGGATCTTGCGGAGGATGGATCTAAGGCGATGTTACGGATCAGTGCAGATGCATTTTTGTATCATATGGTCCGTCGTATTGTGAACGTGCTGGTGCGCGCCGGGCAGGGTCGCATCAGTCAAACTGAAGTATATGAAAGTTTGGAAAGACAATTGGAATTACCCGCGGGGATAGCGCCCGCCAAGGGTTTAATTTTGGAAGAAATAATTTATAAATAAATCGGAGTACGGATTGTGGAAAAGACATATGTGATAAAAGGTAAACCTGAAGCGAACTGGGTCTTGATTGACGCAGAAGGTGAAACGCTTGGACGCTTGGCAACCAGGATCGCTGCAACCCTGATGGGTAAACACAAACCGGATTTCACCCCTGGCGCTGCAATGGGTGATTCGGTGATCGTAATCAATGCGAAAGGGATCCAAGCCAACCCCACGCGCGTGAAAGAAAAAGTATACTATCGCCACTCGAATTATCCCGGTGGTTTGAAAGCCGTCACTTATACTGACCAGCTTGCCAATCACCCGGATCGCATCATCAAGATCGCGGTGAAGGGTATGCTTCCGCATAACCGCTATGGCCGCGAATTGATGAAACGGCTGAGAGTGTTTGCTGGCGCGGAACATCCGCATAAAGGTCAGCAACCCAAGAAGTTAGATTCATAGATAGAAGTCAGGAGATTATAGAATATGTCGGGACAATATTATGAAGGCGTTGGCCGCCGAAAAGAAAGCACCGCCCGTGTGCGCATTATGCAAGGTGAAGGGAAATTCGTAGTCAATGAGAAACCCTTGGCAGATTATTTCACCCGCCTTGGCGATTCTCAGGCCATCCTCCAACCCTTTGCCGCGACTGGCGAAAACCAGGCGCAGTATGACGTCACGGTAACCGTTAATGGCGGCGGCGTTTCCGGCCAAACCTCGGCCGTTCAGTTGGGCCTTGCCCGTGCATTCACCAAGCTGAACCCCGATTACGTTTCCGCTCTCCGCCGCGAGCACCTGCTTACCCGCGATCCTCGTGTCAAGGAACGCAAGAAACCAGGCCTCAAGCGCGCCCGCAAGGCCCCGACCTACACCAAGCGTTAAACCGCTGCTCCGAATTGTTTTATGCGCAATTACTACCCACTTAATTCAGATTAGGTGGGTAGTATAATTTTTGGGCAAATTCACCCCGAAAGGTCATGATGGATTATTCTCAGTATCTATTTGCGTTGCAAGCCCTGGATTTGAAAGAAGAGATCCGACAGATCTGTCTTGTGGATGGAGAATTGCTGGCAGGCAAGCACTCCCTGCTTCACTCTCCCGACGAACCGGCCTTATATTATTTCAAGGAGTTGGAGACATCTCGCGATCTTCTTGCCGTATTACTCGTTGCAACCTATCCTGACGATTTCTTGACTTTCCTGCAGGAAAAAGATTCTACCTGGAATATTGACCGTTTTACTGGGAAGACAAGCCGGGAGTTTCTGAAAACGAAATCGCAAGGATTCATCTTTTTTCCAGCGGTTTGCGTGAACTCGTCCTTGATCGCCTTTCGCGAGCTGGTTGCGCATCTGCGCGCGCCCGAAGGCTGCCCCTGGGATCGCGAACAAACACATCAATCCCTAAAGCCCAATCTGTTGGAGGAAACTTACGAAGTGCTGGACGCCATCGATAGTGGCGCGCCGGTGGATTTACGCGAAGAGTTGGGCGACCTGCTGTTGCAGATCGTCCTGCACGCCCAAATATCCGGTGAAGCCGGCCAGTTCTCAATTGATGACGTGATCCAGGGCATCCATACCAAGATCACCTTCCGCCATCCCCATGTGTTCAAAGGATTGAACGTTGAAGGATCGAAGGACGTGATCCGTAATTGGGAAGTCCTGAAGTCGCAGGAGCGTGAGAATAGTCACAAGAAAAAGGACAGCATTCTGGATTCCATCCCTCGCGGAATGCCAGCTCTTTCTTTAGCCCAAAAATACCAGGAACGCGCCGCACGCGTCGGTTTCGATTGGCCGGAGATCACTCCCGTGCTGGACAAAGTGATCGAGGAAGTCGTGGAGCTCAAAACCGCCGAAACAAAACCGGAACAGGAAGCCGAAATTGGTGATCTGTTCTTCGCTTTGGTCAACGTGGCGCGCTGGTATGGTTTCAGCGCCGAGGATGCCCTGCGCAGGATGACCCTACGTTTTTACAACCGTTTCCGACGAATTGAAATAGAAGCCTCCAGCGCAGGCAAGAAACTGACCGACCTGTCACTGGAGGAAATGGACGCTCTTTGGGAGCAAGCCAAAGATGATGAGGTTATAGAGGCTCGAAACGGGCAGTGAAGTGCCGCAATAGCTCTGGTGCGTAGGTGATGCGATAACCGCGGTATGCTTGCCGGTTATCCGCGATCTTCTTTAGTGTTTCGACCACATAATCCAGGTGGCTCTGGGTATACACCCGTCGCGGGATGGCCAACCGAACGAGTTCCAATTTCGGATGAACCATTTGGCCGCTGACCGGATCTTTGTAAGCAAACATCACCGACCCGATCTCCACACTGCGGATGCCGCCTTCCAGATAAAGTGCCGCTGAAAGCGCCTGTCCGGGAAATTCGGATTGAGGGATGTGCTTGAAGAGTGTTCCCGCGTCCAGGTAGATTGCGTGCCCGCCCGGCGGTTCGATGATCGGCACGCCCGCTTCCAGGATGCGCTCGCCCAGGTAACCGGTTTGTTTCAGCCTGTAATCCAGGTAACTTTCGTCCAATCCTTCCAGCAAACCTACCGCCAACGCTTCAAGGTCGCGCCCCGCCAGACCTCCATAGGTCGGAAAGCCCTCACGCAGGATCAGTTCGTTGCAGACTGCCTGGTAGAGTTTCTCGTCGCGCATCGCCAGGAACCCGCCGATGTTGACGATGGCGTCTTTCTTGGAGCTCATCCATGCGCCGTCGGCCAACGCGAAGATCTCGTTGGCAATTTGCATCGTACTCTTATTTTCAAATCCGGGTTCGCGTTGCTTGATAAAATAGCAATTTTCCGCGAAACGGCAGGCGTCGATGAAGAAGGGGATGTTGTGCTTGTGGTAGATTTCCGACACGCCCTTGATGTTCTCGTAAGAAACCGGTTGACCGCCGCCCGCGTTGTTGGTGATGGTGATCGAACCGAAAGGGATATTCTCCACTTTCGTTGCCTGGATGAATTCCTCCAGCTTTCGCAGGTCCATATTGCCCTTGAAAGGTGCGCGCAATCCCACATCGAAAGCCTTATCGTTCACCAGGTTGGCCGGCCGCCATCCGCGCGCACGGATGTTGGCTTCGGTAGTGTCGAAGTGCATATTGG
>CALGUJ010000226.1 GCA_937902055.1 uncultured Pelolinea sp. | reverse complement strand
GGTGATGATCGGCCTGGCCGGCATGATCGGGGCTTTGACCTCGGTCAATTCGTCCATGCTAAGCGCCACCCGTGAAACCTTCACCCTCAGCCGCGACGGCGCCTGGCCGGCTTTCCTTTCCCGCCTGAACCGCTATCGCGTACCGTTCATGGCTATTTTGCTGATCGGTACGATTTCTTCCCTGATCTCGATCAACGGGGTGGTCGACTTTCTGAGCTATATCACCTCCGCCGGTTACCTGTTCGTGTTGTTTTTCTCTAACTTTGCCATGATCACCCTGCGCAAAAAATTTCCGGCCATCAACCGGCCGTTCAAGGCGCCGCTCTTCCCGCTGACCCCGCTGGTTGCGACCTTGACCTGCCTGATCGTGATCCTGTTTTCCGACCGCAAGTCGCTGCTTTTCCTGGTGGGTGTGATCGGTACGCTGACAATCTATTATTATTTGAGAGAATTTTCGAAGACCTATGTGGAAACGCATAAAAAGGATGTGGTTCCCGGAAAATCGCGCCTTCTCATCCCGATCCTGCAGCCGCACCTGTCTGCTAATTTGATCAGCCTTGGAACCGCCATGGCCCAGGCGGATCAAGACCTCAACCTGTGCCTGACCTCGGTGGTGACGGATGCGTTGATCAACCAAAACGGCAACCGGGATGAATACCTGAAAAAAGTGGACGGGCAGCGCCAACAAATCCTGCGGAAATTCATTCATTACGCGGTAGACCGCAACGTGCCGATGTACACCAAGATGGTGGTCGGCAAATCATTTGCCGAGAGCTTGCAGCAGGAAGTCGAGCTGGATACCAACACCCGCCTGATCCTGCTCCCCTGGCCCGAAAAACATTCCGCCAGCCACCTTTCCGAGGGTTCGATCAGGGAGATTTGCAGCAATGTCAAAGCCAATGTTGGCGTGTTGAACGAACACAGCCTGGAAAAAATGCAGACAATTCTGGTTCCGGTTGGCGGCGGGCTGCACTGCCGGCTGGCAGTGCAAATCGCCAACAAGATCGCCGGGCTGGAAAGCGCCCACCTGGATTTCGTGCGCGTCCTGCCAACCGAGAAAGACGTGGAGATGCTGGAAGACGAGATGGCCTATCTGCAGGAAGTGGTCATTACCGAGTTGAAAGAACAGCCCCAGAATGCTTCGCTGCGCTTGCTGTTCTCCGACCAGGTCGAGAATGCTCTGCTGGCGGAGATAAAGAATAATCACTACGATATGGTCATCATCGGCTCTTCCGAAGACGAGAAACCCAACGGCTATCTGTTTGGCAAGGTGGCCGATTCGGTTGCCGAGAATGCTGAATGCCCGGTTTTGGTGATCAAGCGCCACCAGGGTGTGGCCGCCACCTGGCTGCGACATCGGGTAAAATCAATAACATAAAATGTCTAATAAAGGTTGATTTGTTAATTAAATAGAGCGAATGACAAAACGTGTTTTAAAAAGACAACTGAGCCTCTTTCAGGTGATCATGCTGGGAACGGCCGGCACGATCGCATCGGAGATATTTGTTTTGACCGGCCATGCGGCTGCGATTTCAGGATCGGCTTCCATACTCGCGATCATCATCGGCGGCTTGTTGAGTTTCAGCATCGCCTTGAATTACAGCGAATTGGCAACCGTATACCCGGAGACGGGCGGAGCGATGACCTACGTGCGCGAAGCCTGGGGTAAAGGGCTGCTGTCTTTCCTGGTGGGGTCTATGGATTGCATTTCCAGCACGTTCTACTGCGCCCTTTCCGCGGTCGGTTTTGCTTACTCCTTGAGCGTGTTTTTTCCCATGGTTCCCATTGTACCGACCGCCATTCTGGTGATCATTGTCTTTACCCTGTTGAATATCAGGGGAGTATCCCTAGTTGGCAACGCGCAGATCATTTTGGGCGGGACACTGCTGTTGATCTTTGGCACCTATATCATTTATGGGTTCATTTCTCCGAATGGTTTCCATTGGGCAACGCTGGCGCCCGGCGGTCAATTTTTCGCCCACGCGACGGGGAAACAAAACGTTGCTTCCCTGCTGAAGACCATTGCCCTGATCTACGCCGCTTACGTTGGTTTTGAAGTGATCGCTGATGACGCAGAGGAAATCCGCCGGCCGGATAAAAGCATCCCCATCGCCATCCTGGTCAGCCTGACGATGATCACGCTGATCTACTCAGTCACCATGACCGTTACCTTGGGTACGCTTCCCTGGCAGCAGGTGGCGGGTTCCGAAACTGCCCTGACGGACGCGATCGCGAAATTCATGCCGAAGTTCGGCGTACCGATGATGGCGCTGGCCGGCCTGGTCGCCACGCTCACTTCGGTCAACTCCTCCATGCTCAGCGCCACGCGCGAAGCGTTCACTTTAAGCCGCGATACGCTTTGGCCGCATAATCTGGCGCGCCTGAATCGCTTCCGCGTGCCATTCATGGCGGTGCTCTTCATCGGTCTGGTTTCAGCGTTGATCACCATTATTGGTGTGGTGGATTTTCTCAGCTTCATCACTTCCGCCGGTTACCTGTTCGTGCTGTTCTGGTCGAATTTGGCCATGATCCGGCTGCATAAAAAATATCCGGCCATCCAAAGACCTTTCAAGGCGCCGCTTTTCCCGTTGACTCCCATTGTGGCTTCCTTTACTTGTTTGTTGGTGATCATTTTCTCCGACCTAAAACCGTTGTTGTTTACTTTCGGTATCATTGGTGCCTTTGTGGTTTATTTCTATGGCCAACAGGCAGCGAGATTGTGGATCCGCTCCCGTGAAACAGCAGTTCTGCCGGGCAAAGCCCGCATCGTTGTTCCGGTTTTTCACACCACCGAGGATGACAGCTTGATCGGGTTGGCGGCTATTCTGGCTCAAGCTGATAAAGATCTGAATATCTGCATGATGTCCGTGGTTTCGGATGCTTTGGTCAATCAACCGGATGTCCGCGAGCAGTACATGGAAAGCATGAATAAACAACGTATGGCCGTGATGAAGAAATTCATCCATTATGCAATTGAACGCAACGTTCCCATGTATACCAAAATGGTGGCAGGCGGCTCGATCATCCAGAGCATCCTGAAGGAAGTCGAAAATGATTCCGACACGCGCATGATCCTGGTTCAATGGCCTGAACGACACCTTTCCCATTACCTTTCGGAGGATGCGGTCAGGAAGCTTTGCCTGGAATCCAAGACCAACCTTGGCGTTTTGGTCGATCATGGCCTGAGTGAAATTCATACCATCATGGTGCCGGTGGGAACGGGCGTGCATTGCCGCCTGGCAGTGCAACTGGCCAGCAAAATCGCCATTCAGGAAAATGCCCAGATCGATTACGTTCGCGTCCTGCCGGCTTCAAAAGATGAGGAAGTCCTGGAAGACCAGATGGCGAATTTGCAGGAAGTGGTGATCACGGAATTGGGCGAACTGCCCAAAAACGCGGTCCTGCGGCTCTTGTTTGCCGATCAGGTCGATAAGGCTTTGCTGAACGAGATCAGGAATAATCCATACAGCCTGATCATCATGGGGTCGGCGGATGAACATGCCATGAACGGTTCCATGTTCGGAAAGGTTGCCGATCAGGTTGCCGAAAAAGCACCTTGCAGCGTGTTGGTCGTCAAGCGCCATCAAACCGCCGCGGCTTCCTGGCTGCGCCAGCAAGTCAAGCGCCTGGATTTCTAAGTTACTGCTAACATTCCCGCCTTGACGGTTTGTTGATAATAAACCTATAATTAAAACCGACCGATTGGTCGGTTTTTTTCTTATGGTGCAACAGCGCAGCGAGAATACCCGTGAACAGATCATGGCGGCCGCAGTCGAGCTCTTCTGCCGCCTGGGTTACGATGCCTGCGGCGTGGCTGAAATTTGCGCCACTGCCGGGGTCAGCAAGGGCGCTTTTTATCATCATTTCCCATCCAAAAAAGCGTTATTTCTGGTCATCATGGATCGATGGCTGCAAAGCATCGACAGGCGCCTTGCCGGGTTCCGTGCAGCGGGCAGCAATGTTCCCCAGGTGATGCAGGCGATGACCGGCGCGATGGAATCTGTTTTCAATGACGCCAGCGGGCAATTGCCCATGTTCCTGGAATTCATGGTGCAGGCCAGCCGCGATCAGGCGGTCTGGGAAGCGGCCATTGCGCCTTACCGGACGTACCAAGCCCAGTTCGCGCGCATGCTGGCAGAAGGAAAACATGAAGGATCCATCCAGGCGCATCTGGATGAACAATCGGCAGCCTGGGTGTTGATCGCGTTTTTGGTGGGCGCCCTGCTGCAAGGCGAAGTGATGCCGGAGGCGGCGGATTGGAAACTGGTGGTGAAAACCGGCATGAACATGTATTTGAACAGCATGCAAAGGAGCGCAGAATGATATTGGTTACCGGGGCGGCCGGGCACATCGGCAATGTGCTGGTGCGTGAATTGTTGCAGGATGGCGAGCGGGTCAGGGCTTTGATCCTGCCGGGCGAGGATATTTCCTCGCTGAAGGGCTTGGAGATCGAGTTTTGCGAGGGAGACGTGCTGGACCCGGGCTCGCTGGAGCGCGCGCTGCGCGGCGTTGACTACGTTTATCACCTGGCCGGCGTGATCTCGATCATGCCCGGTCAGAACGAGCTGATGCGGCGCGTGAACGTGGACGGCACGCTCAACGTGCTGGCCGCCGCGAAGAAAGCGCGCGTCAGGCGCCTGGTGTACACCAGTTCGATCCACGCGCTCAGCCGCGACTGGAAGGGCAAGATCGACGAGAAGGTGCCTTTCGACCCCTGCAACCAGGCCGGTGAATACGACCGCACCAAGGCCCAGGCGTCGCTGGCGGTGCTGCAGGCCGTGAAGGAAGGCCTGGACGCCGTGATCGTTTGCCCGACCGGCGTGATCGGGCCTTACGATTACCGCGGTTCTGAGATGGGCAGCCTGCTGCGCACCTGGCTGCGCAAACGCCCGCACCTGTTGATCGAGGGCGCGTATGATTTCGTGGATGTGCGCGACGTGGCCCGCGGGCAGATCCTGGCGTGCCGGAACGGGCGCAAGGGGGAAGTGTATATTCTTTCCGGGCGCAGCATAAAAATCATGCAAATGAAACAGATGGTGCAGGACGTCATCGGCAGGCATTCCCTGACCATCAAGGTTCCCACCTGGCTGGCCAGGTTCGGGTGCGCTTTCACCCCCTGGTATTACTCGCTTTTTAGAAAAATCCCAAAGTTCACCAAATATTCCATCGAAACCGTGCAAAGCAACTCGGATATTTCCAACAAGAAGGCCAAGAAAGAATTGGGGTATAACCCACGGGAAATGCTGGAAACGATCATCGACACGGTTCATTGGTGGCTGGCAAGCGAAGAACATAACCGATCCCATTAATTTTGGCAGGCAGGCTGAATGGCAGAATCGTTGACCGGCAAGGTGGTTTTGATCACGGGCGCTTCATCGGGTATCGGCGCGGCTTTCGCGCGCTTTTTGGCTGAACGCCAGGCGCACGTGCTGATTACCGCCCGGCGCGAAGATCGCCTGGAAGAACTCGCGGGCAATATCCGCGCCGAGGGCGGAAAAGCGGATTATTGGGCGCGCGATCTCAGCGCTGCCCCCGAGCGGGAGGACTTGCTGCGGAAGGTCAATGCCGATGTCGGGTCGGTGGACATCCTGATCAATAACGCCGGTTTCGGCTGGTATGGGTATTACCATGCGATGTCCTGGGAAGATGCCGCGCGCATGCTGGCGGTCAACGTGGAAGCGGCTGCGCACCTGACGCGTCTGCTCCTGCCGGGCATGCTGGCGAAAAAATCCGGCCACGTGATCAACATCAGTTCGATTGCCGGGGGCCTGCCCAACCAGGGCATTGCCATTTATTCCGCCAGCAAAGCTTTTTTGGATGCATTCAGTACATCCCTCTACCGAGAATTGCGCGGCAGCGGCGTGTCGGTCAGCGCCATGCGCCTGGGGCCGGTGGAAACCGAGTTTTACGAGCAGGCCAAAGGCCTGGAAAACGGCGGCGCAGTGCCCGCCGAGCAATTCGCCATCCCGGTGGCGCGCGTCAACCGGGCACTGTGGAACCTGCTGCGCCGTCCGCGGCGCGTGATGTACGTGCCGGGTTGGTTGTCTGTTTCGCGTTTGCTGGAACCGCTGTTCGGGAACCTGATCGACCCGTTGGGGCCGCTGCTGCTGCGTCGAAAATAACCTGATTTCCTCACTTAATTCACAAGAATCACAAATCGGGAGACTATTCCTGTATACTCTTAAGAGAAATAGCGTTGATCCAAAATTGCTTTGGCTGATTGTTTTGTGAGGGAAAGATGAAATCCTATGATAATGTGATGGGCGTTATTATGGGGGGCGGCCAGGGTACCAGGCTGTATCCGCTGACCAAAGAGCGCGCCAAGCCGGCTGTTCCGATTGCGGGGAAGTACCGGTTGATCGATATTCCGATCAGCAATTGCATCAACTCGGGTATCTTCAAGATCGCCGTTCTAACGCAATTCAACTCCGTTTCGCTGCATCGCCATATTTCTCAAGCCTACAATTTCGATGTGTTCCATACCGGTTGGGTGCAGATCTGGGCGGCGGAGCAAACGCCGTTGGCGAACGACTGGTACCAGGGCACTGCCGACGCAGTGCGCAAGCAGTTGATCGAGATCAAATCCGCGCGGGTGCCGTTTGTGCTGATCCTGGCGGGGGATCACCTCTACCGCATGGATTACAGCGACATGATCCATTTCCATTGGGATAAACAGGCGGACGTGACCGTGGCGGTGCAGCCGGTAACGCGCACTGAAGCCCCGCACCTGGGCATTCTCAAGCGCGACGCGGAAAAAGTGATCACCAGTTTTGCGGAAAAACCCAAAGACGCGCAACTGTTGGCGCAGATGATCAGCCAGCCGGATTCCGATAAACCGTTTTTCGGATCGATGGGCATTTATCTTTTTAATATCGAGGTGCTGCTGGATATCCTGGAAAACTCGACCGCCGAGGATTTCGGCAAGCATGTAATCCCTGAGGCGATTAAAAAATATGACGTGTTCGGATATGAATATAACGGCTTTTGGGCGGATATCGGGACGATCCGCGCTTTCTTCGAAACCAATCTGGCAATCGCCAGTAAAAATCCGCCGTTCTCCCTGATCGACGAAGGCTGGCCGATCTACACGCATCCGCGTTTTTTGCCGGGCTCGCAGATAGAAAATTCTTACCTCGAAGACACCCTGATCGCGGAAGGCTGCTGGATCCAGAATGCCGACATCCGCAGCGCGGTGGTCGGCTTGCGCAGCCAGGTGCGCGCAGGGACGAAAATCAAACGCTCAATCCTGATGGGCGCCGATTACTACGGCTTTTTCCGGCGGGGCAATGAACCGGAAGGCGATCGCATCCTGGGCATTGGCCGGGATTGCGATATTGAGGGCGCCATCATCGACAAAAATGCCAGCGTCGGGCACGGCAGCGTGATCCGCCCATTTCCCGCGGGCACGAATATCGATAACGACCTGTATGTCGTTCGCGATGGGATCGTGGTGATCCCCAAGGGTACTTCCCTGCCGGAAGGCACCCATATTGCACCAGAATAGAAAATAAGATAAACTTGTCTCTTTGTACGGCAATTTTTCCCCTGTTTTTTTGAACATGGGGATGACTATGTATAAAGGAGACATACTATGCCTGCAAAAGAAAGGGCGGAAGACGTGAGCACCAAGTCAGATCTTCAAGTGACCTGGCACGCGTTAAGCCGCGAAGAAGTTCTCAAGAAACTCGACACCGGCCTTGATCAGGGCCTCAGCCAAACCCAGGCCGGGGAACGGCTGGAAAAATACGGCTACAACCAACTGGAAGAGGGGAAGAAAACCACTTTCCTTCAAATGGTCATCGAACAACTTAACAGTTTTGTGGTGATCCTCCTGATCGTGGCTGCCGTGATTTCCGCTTTCCTGGGTGAAATCGTCGACTCCATAGCAATTATCACCATCGTAGTCTTGAATACCATCATGGGCGTGGTTCAGGAATCGCGCGCCCAAAACGCACTGGACGCCTTGAAAAAGATGGCAGCCCCTGAAGCCATGGTGCTGCGCGGCGGACGCCGCGTATCCGTCCCATCGCGCGAACTCGTCCCCGGCGACATCGTCTTTCTGGAAACAGGCAATTACGTGCCTGCCGACGTGCGCCTCCTGGAAGCAGTCAACCTGCGCGTCGACGAAGCCGCGTTGACGGGCGAATCCGTGCCGGTCGAGAAGAATGCCGCTTCGGTATTCGAAGCGGAATCGGCCCTGGGCGACCGCAAAAACACTGCCTTCAGTGGCACCGTGGTCACCTACGGGCGCGGCAAGGGCGTGGTGGTCAGCACCGGCATGCACACCCAGATCGGTTTGATCGCCACCATGCTGCAGTCGGTGGAAGAAGAAGAAACGCCATTGCAGAAACGCCTGGATCAACTGGGCAAAACCTTGGGTTATGCCTGTCTGGTGATCAGCGGTTTGGTTTTCCTCTCGGGTATGCTGGAAGGCGGAGATGCGCTGGAGATGTTCATGGTAGCGGTCAGCCTGGCCATCGCTGCAGTGCCGGAAGGCCTGCCCGCCGTGGTGACCATCAGCCTGGCATTGGGTATGCAGGAAATGATCAAGCGCCATGCGCTGATCCGCAAATTATCATCGGTGGAAACCCTCGGTTCAGCCACCGTGATCTGCTCGGATAAAACCGGTACGCTGACCCAGAATGCCATGACTGTCACGCGCGTATGGGTGGACGGGCAGATGTTGGAGATCACCGGCAGCGGTTACGTCCCCGAAGGCGAATTCCGCCAGGACGGGAAAAAGGTCGACCCCTCCGATTTTCCGGCCGTCAACACCGCGCTGTGGGTGGGCACGCTGAACAACGACTCGCAACTGGAAGCCTCCCATGAAAATGGCGCTGCCTCTTACCGCATCATCGGCGACCCGACTGAAGGCTCCATTCTGGTGGCGGCGGCCAAAGCCGGCGCCCTCGCCCCCGAACTGAACAAGGCTTATCCGCGCTCCGGCGAAATTCCTTTCGACTCGGATCGCAAGCGCATGGTAACCTTGCACGAGATCAAGGATCCCCAGGCGAAAGATATTTCGCCTTTCAATGGCAAAAACGACAAAGAAAGTTACGTCATTGCGGTCAAAGGCGCGCCGGACGTGGTGCTGGGCTTGTGCAACCGCATTCAGAAAAAAGATAATACCAACGCCCCGCTGGATGAAAAAGGCAAACAAACCGTGCTGGCGGCCAACGACGCCATGACCAAGGACGCCCTGCGCGTGCTGGGTATGGCCTATCGCATTGTTTCCGCCAAGCCGGACCAGGTGGACAGCGAACACCTTGAAAAAGACCTGGTCTTCGCCGGCCTGGTCGGCATGATCGACCCGGCGCGCGAAGAGGTCAAACCGGCTTTGATGAAAGCTATTGGCGCGGGTATTCGCACGGTCATGATTACTGGCGATTATCCCAATACCGCCAAAGCCATTGCTGAAAGCATCGGCTTGCTGCGCCCCGGACACAAGGTGTGCACCGGAGCGGAACTCGACAAGATGGATGACGCGGCGCTCTCGCGCGACGTGGAAGAGATCGACGTCTTCGCCCGCGTCTCACCTGAGCACAAGATGCGCATCGTGAGCGCCTTGAAAGCCAACAATGAAATTGTCGCCATGACCGGCGATGGTGTCAACGACGCCCCGGCTATCAAGGCTTCCGACATCGGCGTTGCCATGGGCATCACCGGCACGGACGTGGCCAAAGAAACCGCCGACATGGTGCTGACCGACGACAACTATGCCAGCATCGTTTCGGCCGTGGAACAGGGACGCATCATCTACAGCAATATCCGCAAGTTTGTCTACTACCTGATCTCCTGCAACATGGCGGAAATCATGATCATCTTCATTCCGACTGTGTTCGGCAAGCTGCTCTTCCCGAAAGCGGCCGCCATGGGCATGCTTTCCCCGCTGCTGCCGATCCAACTGTTGTGGTTGAACCTGGTGACGGATGGCGCGCCGGCGCTGGCCCTGGGCACCGAAAAAGGCGACCCCGACATTATGGACCAGAAACCGCGCCCGGCCAATGAACCTATCATCAACCGCTTCATGCTACTGGGTGTGATCGTGCAAACTGTTGCCATCACCGCGACCACGTTGATCGCGTATGCCATCGGCCTGAATCACCCCGACCCGCGCTACGCGGAAACCCTGGCGTTCGTCACCCTGGTGTTCTCCGAACTGTTGCGCGCATTCACTGCGCGTTCCGAACGCTACCCGCTGCTGAAGATCGGCTTGTTCACCAACAAGTGGATGAACCTGGCTGTCCTGGCGTCCACCGTCCTGATGCTGTTCGTGCTGTACGTGCCCTTCCTGCGGGACGTTTTCAACACGCTGCCGATGGGTTGGACCGAATGGGAAATGGTGATTCCGTTGTTCCTGGTGCCGTCCATTGCTTCCGAGGTGGTCAAGTACATCGTCACCGCGCGCAGCAAGAAGGCTATGGCTGAATAAGAGCCTTTGTCAGTAATCAAACCGGAAGGAAAAAATCCTTCCGGTTTTTTTAACCTCAGATGAACACAGATTTCATATGACTTTGCGAACGATGCTACGCATAGTGAAGCAATCTCGTTTTTTGACCATATATGAAAATTCGGGATGAGATCGCCACGCCGCTACGCGGCTCGCGAAAACAAACATCCTAGTATGACTTTGCGAGCGATGCGCAGCATCGCGATCGCGGAGCATCCTCTTGAGGAAGCAATCTCTTGGCTGGAAAAATGGTAACGCTACCGTCACTCAAGCTTGCAGACGAAATCCCCACTCAGTTCGTCAGGAAGCCGCTGCTCAGCGGGTGGAAGGTCATGCGGTGGATCGCGCAAGGACCTTTTTGCGCCAGACTGGCAACGTGCAGCGCAGTGCCGTAGCCTTTGTGCTGTGCAAACCCGTATCCGGGATATTGTTCATCCATCTGCGTCATAAAAGCATCCCGGCTGACCTTGGCCAACACGGAAGCCGCCGCGATGCTCAAAGACTGGCAATCGCCCTTGGGGATGGATAATTGCGGGGCGGAACAATCCGAGATGTTGAGATAATCCACCAGTAGATAGCGTGGGGGATTGTTGATCTCTTCCAGGGCGCGCCGCATGGCCAGGCAGGTGGCGGGAACGATGCCCAATTCATCGATCTCAGTGTTGTCGGCGCTGCCCACTGCCCAGGCTACTGAAGCGGACTTGATGCAGTCCTGCCAGCGGCGGCGCTGCAGCGCGGTCATGCGCTTGGAATCGCGTACGCCGGAAAGCAGGCTGCAAATGCGTTCGTCGTTGGGCAGCACCACGGCCGCCGCGAATACCGGCCCGGCCCAGGCGCCGCGCCCGGCTTCGTCCAACCCGGCCACCACCTGGTAGCCGTCCGCCCACAGGCGCTTCTCATATTCGATGTGCGGTTTAGCCGGCAAGGCCATTACTTTATTTCGGCGCATGGTATTTTCCTGTCAGCGCATTCCAGCGAATTTTAAACAGGTCGGTTCCCATTTGCAGCGAATCGCGCAGTACGCGGATGTTGCTGTGGGCATTGTAATACCAGGGAATGGGAATCTCCGTGATGGCGTATCCCAGTCGGCGGGCAATGAACAGCGCCTCCACGTCGAAGGTCCAGCCGGTGATGCCGACCAGCGGGAAAACTGCCTCCGACACGTCCGCGCGAAAGCACTTGAAGCCGCATTGCGTATCCTGCAGCTCCGGCAGGACGATCAGGCGCACCATCCAGTTGAAGACCCGTCCGATGATGTGGCGGTATTCCGGCTCGCCGTAGCGCCTGGCGCCGGGCGCTTCGCGCGAGGCGATGGCCACCGGCGCGTCCTCGAGCAGCGGAGGGAAGAAGCGCGGCAGCTCCTCGATCGGCATGGAAAGATCGGCGTCGCAGATGAAGCGGTATGCGCCTTGGGCGGCTTGCATGCCGCGCCTGACCGCCCAGCCCTTGCCGCGTTTGTCTTCGTGGATCACAACCAGGTTCTTGATGCGCGCTTGCATTGCCCGGCAAAGCTGCAAAGTGTCGTCTGTGCTGCCGTTCTCGACCACGATGATTTCCGCGGAATAAGTTTGATTGCGCAAAAAAGCGTCGATCTTTTCCAGCGATGCGGAAAGGCGGGCGGCTTCGTTGTAAGCCGGGATGATGATGGAAAGATATGGGTTTTTCAATCGGGTACCGTTTCTAGAATTAATGTGATTATAGTATCACAAGCGCAGCAAAATGGCTTTTACACCTGATTACGGATTCTTAAGGGCAGAATTCCACCCAGGCGTCCAGTTCGCGGTTTTTGAAAAAGGCGGAATAACCCTTCTGCCCGGCTGCGCCGCAAAACTGCGCGCCGGAATCGAATTCGTCGCTGTACTCAACCTGGAAGACCGCTTTGCCGGCTTGCGTAAAAGGTTGCAGCAGCTCGCACCAATCGTAAACGGCGCAATCCTCGATCAGCGACCAGTCGAAGTACCCAACCAGTTCCTGCGCCTGTTCGGGATCGTTCTTGAGGCCGATGGACAGCCCGCGCTGGTGGGCTTGTTCGCTCAGCCAGATGTTGTACGCCAATTGGTCTTCCGCGCTAAATTCAAAGCCGGTATTTTCTTCCTGAAAATTCTGCATGTTATCGGCGTCGATGCCGTCGCAGCCCTTGTTCTTGGCCAGGTCGAAGCGCGCCTGCATGATACCGGCGAACTTTTCATAATGGCGGATGTCCAGCCACTTCTCGCCCGGCCAACCCTCGTAATCACTGCCGATGGCGTCGGCTGGAAAATCGCCCGCGTCCGGGCGGTATTCCTCCCAGGAGCCGGTGCTCACGTAACAGATCACTTTCTTGCCGGCGGCGTGCAGCTCATCGATGGAAGATTGGGGCGTTTCGAACAGGTCCAGCGCGAAGACCTGCGCGTCGATGGTTATGTCGGGCGGGTAATCGGCATACTGGATCTGCAGGCGGTCGCCGGGTTGCGGCGCCCACCGGGTAGGTTCGGCGGTTGGGGTTGGGACCAGGTTGAAGTTCGGAATTGCAGAAGCAGGTCCGCACCCGATTGAAAAAGTGAATGCAAGTATTGGCATGATCTGGATTGCGAGTTTTGGTTTCATCATTTTATAACCCTGGCGGCAATGTTAAAAATCGGACATATTTAAGTTTGATGTGATTGCCGCGCGATATGGATATGCTAATATTAATTATAGAAATTGACAACCTGGCATGCGGTGAAATCCGGTGAGATTCCGGTACTGTCGCGCAACGGTCATAGTCCGATCCCGAATGCCAATGCATAGGTTTACCCCGGCTCGCGCAAGGCCATTGACAATGGACACCTGGCCTTCGAGCCCGGTGTTTTTATTCGAAATACCAGGAGGATCAGCAATGTTTTTGTCGATTAAAAAACGGGATGGGCGCGTGGCTGCGTTCGACGAAGCCAAGATCACGCGCGCGATATGGAACGCGGGCAGGGCCACCGGCGAATTCGGCGAGAGCGAGGCGCTGGAGTTGAAAGACAGGGTCATCGCCCAGGCGCTCAATGCAATCCGGTCAACCATCCCCGGGGTCGAGCAGATCCAGGACATCGTGGAAGACGCGCTGCTGGATTCACGCTATAAAAAAACCGCCAAGGCTTACATCCTGTACCGCGACCAGCACAAGCGCATGCGCGAGATTGCCAATAAATTGAACAACGGTCTGGTGGACGATTACCTCAGCCGCAGCGACTGGCAGGTCAACGAGAACAGCAATATGGCTTTCTCCCTGCAAGGATTAAATTATTACGTGTCTTCGGAGGTGACCAAGAATTACTGGCTGAACATGGTCTATCCCGAGCCGGTGCGCCTGGCGCATAGCCGCGGCGATTTTCACCTGCACGATTTGAACCTGCTATCGGTCTACTGTGTGGGCTGGGACTTGTACGATCTGCTGGCGGTCGGTTTCACCGGCGTGGAGGGCAAGATCTCCAGCCGCCCGCCCAAACATTTCCGCACTGCTCTGGGACAGGTAGTCAACTTTTTCTATACCCTGCAGGGCGAGGCGGCCGGGGCGCAGGCTTTCAGTAATTTCGATACCCTGCTGGCGCCCTTCATCCGCTACGACCGGCTCACGTTCGCAGAGGTCAAGCAGGCCATGCAGGAGTTCATCTACAACATCAACGTACCCACGCGCGTAGGTTTTCAAACCCCCTTCACCAACGTCACGCTGGACTTGACCGTGCCCTCGTATTACGCCGATCAGGCGGTCATCATCGGCGGCAAGCCCCAGGCGGAAACCTATAAAGAATTCCAGGCGGAGATGGATATTTTCAACGAGGCCTTCCTCGAAGTGATGACCGAGGGCGACGCCAACGGGCGCGTGTTCACCTTCCCCATTCCGACCTATTGCATCACCAGGGACTTTAATTGGGAGCGGGATTCGATCAAACAATTATGGGAAGCCACCGCCCGCTACGGGCTGCCGTATTTCTCCAATTTCATTAACTCCGACATGAATCCGGAAGACGCGCGTTCCATGTGCTGCCGCCTGCGCATCGACAACCGCATGCTGCAAAAGCGCGGCGGCGGGCTGTTCGGCTCCAACCCGCTGACCGGCTCGATCGGCGTGGTCACGCTCAACCTGGCGCGCATCGGCTACACCCAAAAGAGCCGTGCGGACTTTTTCCGGCGGCTGGATGAATTACTGCTGCTGGCCAGGGAAAGCCTGGAGATCAAGCGCAAGGCGCTGGAAATTTATACCGAAAATAACCTTTACCCCTACACCAAATTCTACCTGCGCGATATCAAGAGCCGCCACGGCAGCTACTGGAAGAACCACTTTTCCACCATCGGCGTGATCGGCATGAATGAAGCGCTGTTGAACCTGCTGGGCGAAGGTATCGCCGGCCCGCAGGGCAAGCAGATGGCCGAGGATGTGCTGGAGCATATCCGCACGCGGCTGCTGGAATTCCAGGAGGAAACCGGCAACAATTACAACCTGGAAGCCACCCCGGCGGAAGGCACTTCCTACCGGCTGGCGATCCTGGACCAGCGGGCTTTTGAGGATTGCCACTTTGCCAACGGCCTGGGCCGCCAGGTGCAAGACCCGTTCTACACCAATTCCAGCCACCTGCCGGTCAATTTCAGCGAGGATATCTTTGAAGTGCTGGATCTGCAGGATTCGCTGCAGGCGAAATACACCGGCGGAACCGTGCTGCATTTCTTCCTAGGCGAGCGCATCCACGATCCGGCTGTGGTGAAAAAGCTGGTGCGCAAGATCTGCGAAAATTACCACCTGCCGTATTTCACGTTGACGCCCAGTTTCAGCGTCTGCCCGAACCACGGCTACATCAACGGCGAGGTCGAAGTCTGTGACCAATGCGGCGAAAGCTGCGAGGTGTACTCGCGCGTGGTGGGTTACCTGCGCCCGGTCAAGCAGTGGAACAACGGCAAGAAAGCCGAGTTCAAAGAGCGCAAGCATTACAAAGTGCCGGCATGATCCTGGGTGGACTGCAGAAATTCTCGCTGGTGGATTATCCCGGCAAGACCTGCGCCATCCTGTTCACGCGCGGATGCAATTTCCGCTGCCCGTATTGCCACAACCCCGAACTGGTCTGGCCGGAACAATACGCGCCGGAAATCCCTTTGGAGGGCGTGCTGGATTTCCTGCGCCAGCGCCGCGGGCTGCTGGAAGCGGTCACCATCACTGGCGGCGAACCGACCCTGCAGGCGGACCTGCCGGTTGTTGCGCGCGCGATTAAGGAGATGGGTTTCGCGCTCAAGCTGGATAGCAACGGCAGCCGCCCCGATTTACTGAGGGAGTTGATCGGGGCCGGGCTGTTGGATTACGTGGCCATGGACGTCAAGGCGCCTTTCAGCAAATACGCGCGCGTCTGCGGCGTGGACTTTGCGATTGAACCGATCCGGGAAAGCGTTGCGCTGCTGCTGGGGGGGCGGGTGGATTATGAATTCCGCACCACCGTGGATCGAGCGCTATTGAATGAAGAGGACTTGTTTGAAATCGGGAAGATGATCCGTGGGGCGGAAAAATATTATTTGCAAAGACTAAACACGTTTAATACCAAAGTCACAAATGTTAAACCAGGGCATGAAGAGGATACCTGGCTGCGGCAGGCGGCGGAAAAATTACAGCGCTTCGTGAAGGTCTGCGAAGTCCGCTGAAGGGCATCTCTGCTTAACACAGCTGAACGCAGATTTTCCTCCTCTCCCGATCACTGAGCTTGTCGAAGTGTTGGGAGAGGAAAGA
>CALGUJ010000225.1 GCA_937902055.1 uncultured Pelolinea sp. | reverse complement strand
CGGGGCGATTGCAGTATCTTCCGATATTCTCGTGAAAGAAATGCGTGTCGGAAATAATCCAGGTATTTTGGGTAATGGTGAGTGTGTTGTCGGGAGTCATCCTTAAATAACCGTATCGGATATCGATTTTAATTTCGATTCAAAAATTAAGGGGAACGACCTGATTGGTCGTTCAATATAGATCGTTCCCATAGTATCTTAAGTGGTAATGGTAGAACAACCTGGTATATTCTTATATGTTTTTTAACGAATTATCATTCCCCGATTTTCATACAAAATTATGGGGAAAAGGAATTATCAAGGAACTTTATCACATCAGGACGAATTCTGTGAGGATATACCAATAAGAAAATTAGCAACATAGTAGGATTAGTCTGGAAATACGAAGGAATCTTAACAACATTAATTTCAGTTGATTGCTCTTTTAATAGTTGCCAACTCTGGGGGGTTTTAGGCATTGTCTCATGAAAAATTCCATCTTCGCAATGCCAGGTACAGAATTGCCAGGGATTTTCTGGCTCAAATTCAACAAGATGCGTCAAAGTAATTTGCTTCCAATTTTCAGCTAAGACGCCTCGATATTCACGTTTAGCAAGAAGTTGAATAAGCGAATCCAGGGAATAAGATCTTCCAGCAAAATTCTCTTCTCGTAACTGGTCGGATAAACCAGAAATTCCTAACACGATTTCTCCAAGGTTATGATATGGATCAGGAATTCCTTCTTTTGATGTGGTTTTATCGAGAATCCCTTTAAAAATGGCAAACAATAACCGATCAGCCAATTGGGGGTAGCCGACAGTTCTCAACGTCCAGAGAATTGAAAGAAATTGGGGTATCGCGGCTTCTCCCCAAAGCAGAAACGATTTTTGGTTCTCAAAAAAATAATTTATAAATTTTTCTTCAATAATAAAATCGGGATTCTTTTGTTTTTGCAATAGCATGTAGGATGAAACAAATCCGGTTAACCAGGTTAACCTACCTCGATAAAAAGGAGCGTCGACAAGAACATTCCCTGCGACAAAATATTGCATGGACCTGATTTCTTCCCATAAGTTGGAAAGTGCCATTTCTACTGCTTCTTCAGCAATCTGAAGTGTATTTTGCCAATATCTTTCATCGAGCTTATATTTCTCAATATAAGAGATTGCATACGCAATAAATATTGTCCACCCTTCGATTATCGCGACATGGTTGCCGGCTTGGCTAAATGGAAACAATCCATAGGAAGCAAATAGAGCCGCACTAGCCAGGACTCTCTGACCCTCAACTTTTGTCGTTTCTTCGGTGCCAAAGATAAGGCTTCCAAGAAAACCTGCGTATTTGGGTTTGTCCAAATATCCTGTTCCGTCGGCGAGATATAACTCAAGAAGGTCTTTTTCGGATTGAAGTTGTAAAGGCCATAAATCGGTATGTATCTTGCTGAATCGATTTAACAACTCACCTTTGAGAATTGTTCCTAACTCGGGTAGTTGTCTGCGTACCCTGTCAGGATTTTGGTTTGTAATCTGAACTCGAACTTCTTCATCCAGTTCTCCATTCGTGACAAAATAAACACGCCGACTTTTTGATTCGTCAATCGATGGATGTTTAATTGGGATTTCTACCAGACGAGTTATTTGTTCATTATATTTTGACCATTCATTCTGAGATATCTTTCCCCCATTCGCACCTTTTAGTTGAAATGCGCATGGCACCCCGTCAGGTGCAATCGCTAAAACATCTTTCCCTTCTTCAAAAGAACCATGCCTGCTTAGATGAACGACTTGATAACCTTCGCCAATAAGCATCTGGCAAAATGGCACCTGGAATGACTTTTCATTAACTTTAGTCAACCAATTTTCGATTATTCTCTCGATCACGCCATTCTTCCTTCTTCTTTTCGATTATTTCTTTTTGCTTTGAAAGAAATTCATCGTCAGTTTCCCAAGATTTGATTTCTTCTTTCTTGGCTTCCCATAAATCTGGATGCATAACAATGGTAGGCGGATTCCAATTTCCGTTTTCATCAAAGTCCAAATCCATCTTTTCTAGCATTTGTAAGAAAAGGCCTTGGCTTAAAGGTTGCCCTTCAGCATTGACCTCATTTCCTACTTCTTTTGTCACCCTGGATATTTCTGCAATCATCCCCTGAGTTATCTGACGAGCCATATCATCTGCTATTTTGTCTAGTTTTTCCCGAATTTTATCCGGGGTCAAGTGAGGAACCTCGCTGATTTCGACAGTCATCAACCCTTCGATTTGGTGATAAGGTTGATTATCCCCCGTGCCATCTGCCCGATTAAGCGCCCATTGATGACCTTCGTGGTTCATATGTGCTGGCAGGGTTCCAAAAAATCCTAGCAATTCCTGATTTTTCGCAATCAGATACTTATTCCAGAATTGCATTATTTTTTCTTTTTCTCGAGGAAAATCCGGGATCATCAAAACCCTCGCTTAATTTACCAACGAAAATGGGTAAGTAAAAGAAAGACACGAAACGAATGGTACTTGTTTTATTAATAATATTCCTTGATATACCCGTACGCTTTATCAAACAACTCCTGCTCTTTGTGCAACTGATATTTCAACAGCACCCTGCGCAATGCCTGTTTGACCTCCCGCTCGCCGGCAATGGTTTGCTGCCAACCGGGGAAGCGGACATTTCGCACGATCTCGTCAATATCGGCGACAATGCGTTCAACAATAACCGGGGTCTGAGTTGTCTTGGTTTCGTTGAATAGCTCGGTTAGTGCTGCCTTGGCGGATTGGCGTTCTTCTTCTGGGTCCACATCCTTTTCGGCCTGCAAAACCTTGCGGGCGATTTCAAGCAGTTGTTTCAGGTAATCCAGGCTGTTGACCAGCCCCTGTTCCATGCGGTTCTTCAGATCTTCAAGCTGCTTTCCGAGCGCAATGAATTTTGGATTATTGCCATGCTTTCGGATGCGTGCGATGACCTTGATTTCCACCTCGCGGATCTTCTCTGGATCGCGTTCTCCAAGCAGTTCATCCAGGAAATCCGCGTCCATGACCAATGTGTCCAGGTCATCCCGTACGCGTTCGACATGAACGTTCTCGTGGATCAATTCCAGGGTCTTGGCTCCCAGTGCATGCCAGAGCAGCTTACCGCTTCCGCTGGGCGGTTTGACGGATTCATACACCTGGCCTAACCAGCGATAATCATCTTCATAATCCGAAAGCACCGGATCCGGCGATATCGCCTCCCAAAGTTGCGAAAGTAATGAGAAGTCACCGGCGAATTTGTCCCGCGTTTCGTTATCCGGCAGGCACGCCTGGGCGGCCACCAACCCTTCCCATCCACCGAGGGTGCGATCCACATTGGGAAAATATGCCAGGCAGGTTTGCATGGCTTCAGGAAGCTGCGCATGCAGCGCCTTCAGGTTGGTAATCACCTGCTGCATGTTGGCTTCGTCAAAGGCCAACGTTCGAGCCACATCATCGAAGACGCCAATGTAATCCACAATCAAGCCATAATCCTTGCCGGGGTAGGGACGATTTACGCGGCAGATACCCTGCAACAGGTTATGCTCCTTCATCGGTTTATCCAGGTACATGACCTGCAGAATAGGCGCATCAAATCCAGTTAACAGGCGTGAAGTCACAATGAGGAACCTTAGCGGATCTGCCGGATCGCGGAAACGGTCCAGCAATCTTTCCTCATCTTCTTTACTGCGGTCGTAGGCTTTGTATTCCGTCTCATTGTGAAAAACGCTCATCACAATTTCACTGGCTTCCGGTCGCAGGATTTCATCCATGGCTTTTTTATACAGCACACAGGCCTGGCGGTCAAAGGTAACCACCATCGCCTTAAAGCCGTTGGGTTCCACCTTTTCCTGATAATGATCCACGATATCCGATACGATGCGCTGCACCCGTTCCGGTGCTTTAACCAATACCGCCATGCGGGCTGCCTGGCGCGCCAGGTTCGCCTGATCGGCTTCGGATAAATGGCCGGTCAGATTGGCATAGGCTTCGTCAATGGATTGTTTATCCACCCGCAGTTCGACCAAACGGGATTCAAAACGCAAGGGCAGGGTGGCCTGGTCGCGGATGGATTCCTCAAATGAGTAACGGCTTAGATAGCCTTTTTCATCCTCTTCAGCGCCAAACGCGAAGAATGTATTCCGGTCGCGTTGATTGATGGGTGTGCCAGTCATGCCAAACAGAAACGCATTGGGCAGCGCTTCGCGCATTTTCCTGCCCAGGTCGCCTTCCTGGGTGCGGTGAGCTTCATCCACCAGGGCGATAATGTTGTCGCGGTTGTTCAGAACGCCGTCCGCTTCGCCAAACTTGTGGATGGTGGTGATAATCACCTTGCGCACGTCCTGAGCCAACAAGGTACGCAGTTCTTCACGGCTGTCGGTCGAGATCAGGTTGGGAACATCTGCCGCGTTGAATGTAGCCGTAATCTGCGTATCCAGATCGATACGATCCACCACGATCAGCACCGTGGGATTTTTCAGCGCCGGATGCATGCGCAGCTTCTGGGCGGCAAAGACCATCAACAGCGATTTACCCGACCCCTGAAAATGCCAGATCAGACCTTTCTTCACCCGGCCCTGCACCACCCGCTCGACGATCTGATTGGCAGCGTGATATTGTTGAAAGCGGCAGATAATCTTGGTTTTGCGATGTTTCTTATCGGTGGCAAACAGGGTGAAGTTTTTGAGGATATCCAGAATGATCGCCGGGCGCAGCATGCCCAGCGCGGCGGTTTGCAGCTCATTCAAACCGGAATATTCGTTGTTATCTTCTTCACGCCAGGGTGCCCAGCTTTCCAGCGGTTGCCGGATGGCGCCATAGCGATAGGTTTTGCCTTCGGTGGCAAATGAAAACACATTCGGCGCAAAGAACGCCGGCACGTTGACCTCATAATCATCCTGCACCTGCACCGCGCCGTCCACCCAGGAGATGGCCGGCCGGGTGGGGGTTTTGGCTTCGCCGATCACCAGCGGAATGCCGTTCACAAACAAAACCAGGTCAAAGCGGCGGGTTTGTGAGCCTGCCTGGAAGATGACCTGATTGGTGAGGATGCATTGATTATTGCCGATATTCTCAAAATCGATCAATTGAACCGAGGTGTGCTCATGATTGGGTCCAAATGGCATCG
>CALGUJ010000224.1 GCA_937902055.1 uncultured Pelolinea sp. | reverse complement strand
GGCGTGGATGACCTGCGTTCGTATGCCTCCCAGTTTCAAACCACCACCATCTACGACCGCGACGGCAGCCTGATCTACGAAATCCTGGATCCCAACGCGGGCCGCCGCACGTATACGACCCTCGACCATATCTCGCCCGCCTTGATCGCCGCCACCATCGCCACAGAGGACAAGGATTTCTACACAAACCCGGGTTTCGATCCCTGGGGCATCCTGCGCGCCTTTTGGCAGAATTACACTCACGGCGAGGTGGTTTCCGGCGCGTCTACCATCACCCAGCAATTGGCGCGCGCGCTGCTGCTCTCACCCGAAGAACGCAGCCAGGTCACTACGCAGCGCAAAGCGCGCGAGATTGTGCTGGCGGCCGAGATCACGCGCCGCTACAGCAAGGACGAGATCCTGGAACTTTATTTAAATGAAATTTATTACGGCAATCTGGCCTACGGCGTCGAGGCCGCCGCGGAGACCTATTTCAATGTCTCCGCCGGCCAGCTCGATCTGGCGCAGGCCTCCTTCCTGGCCGGCCTGCCGCAAGCCCCGGCGGTTTACGACATCTTCACCAACCGCCAGGCTGCCCTGCTGCGCCATACGGACGTGTTGGGCTTGATGACCCAGCTCAGCGGCGAGCGCGGCTGCATATCGGTCAACCAAACCGCGCAATCCGTCTGCGTCACCGTGCAAGACGCGGTGGCTGCCGCTCAACAGGTCAATACCTTCCCATTCGTGCAACGTGTGGTGGCCATGCCCTACCCGCACTGGGTCAACTACATCCGCGCACAGCTCGAAACCCAATTCGACCCCCAAACCATCTACCGCTCCGGTTTTAAGGTGTACACCACCCTCGATCCCAAATTGCAGGATTACGCCCAGGCCAGTATCCAAACGCAAGTGGCCGCCCTGGTAAACAACAACGCCGGAGACGGCGCCCTGGTAGCCGTCCAGCCTGCCAGCGGTCAGATCCTGGCCATGGTGGGTTCGGCCGATTTTTACAACGAAGCCATTTCCGGCCAGGTGAACATGGCGGTTGCCCTGCGCCAGCCCGGTTCGTCCATCAAACCCCTCACATATGCTGCCGCTTTCGAAAAAAGCTGGACGCCCGCCACCCTGATCTGGGATGTACCCAGCGAATTTCCGCCTTCCGGCGATCCCGCCGATACGCGCGATCCTTACAAACCGGTCAATTACGACGGTAAATTCCACGGCCCAATCCTGGCGCGCGCGGCGCTGGCGAATTCGTATAACGTCCCGGCTGTCAAAACCCTGGACTTTGTGGGCATCTATGACGATCCGGCCACACCTGAAAAGGACGGTTTCATTTCCTTCGCCGAACGCCTGGGTATATCCACTTTTACCCGCGATGATTACGGCCTGTCGCTCACCCTGGGCGGCGGAGACGTAACCCTGCTGGAATTGACCGGCGCATTCGCAGTATTCGCCAATGGCGGGCTGCGGGCCGCTCCTTACGCCATCGAGCGCATCGAGGATCAAGATGGGAACGTCATTTACCGTCACGATGCGTCGGACAGCCGGCAGGTCCTCAGCGCCGACCATGCTTACCTAATCAATTCTATTTTGTCGGATAACGCCGCCCGCGCGCCCGCTTTCGGCGCCAATTCCGTGCTCAAGCTGCCTTTCGCGGCCGCGGTCAAAACCGGTACCACCAACGACTTCCGCGATAACTGGACGCTCGGCTACACGCCCGATATCGCCATCGGGGTTTGGATCGGCAACGCCGATTACACCCCCATGACCAACGTCAGCGGCGTGGCCGGCGCGGCCCCGGTGTGGGCGGACGTCATGCAGTGGGCGATCGATCGATACGCCGGCGGCGAGCCCGCCAGGTTCGAACGCCCGGACAGCGTGGAAGACGAGGTGATCTGTTCAGCCACCGGCGCCGAACCTTCCGACCGTTGTGAGGATGAAAAAACCGAGATATTCGCCAGGGGTCAACCGCCTCTGAAAGCCGAGGATGATATCTGGAAGGAAGTGGAAATCGATACCTGGACCGGTCTGAAGGCCGGGCCGGCCTGCGCTGAATTCGCCGAGGAAAAATTCACGCTGAACGTCAGCGATCCCTGGGCGCGCAAGTGGCTCACCCAGGACGAAACCGGCAAATCCTGGGCAAAATCCATGGGTTTCTCGGAACCGGTTTTCTTCACGCCTGAAGACGAATGCGATAGCGGCAGCCCGCGCCCGACAATCGTTTTTGTGGGATTGGATGAAGATGAGGTCATCACCGAACCCGAACTGGATATTTTCGCGGTGGCGGACGCCTCGCGTAATTTCAAGCAATTCAAATTGCAGTTCGGCGTTGGCGACAACCCCACCAAGTGGAAAACCTTGCTGAAAAGCAGCCAACCATTCGACCAACCGCAAAAACTGATCACCTGGGACGCTTATGAGGCTGGCGCTTCCCGCGTCACGTTGCGCATTTATATGGAGAGCTCAAAGAATACCTTTGCCGAAAAACGCATTCATCTGATCCTGCAGCTTCCGGAACCGGAACCGACTGAAGAGCCTCTTCCCACCGAGACGCCGGAATTACCGGCGCCTACTGAAACCCCGTTTCCGCTCGATACGGCCACGCCCGAACCCACCAGCCTTCCAACATCCGGAACTGTGGAAGCTGGGACGCTCACGCCCACACCCTGAACCTTAATCGCATGGCAACCGTGATAAAATTATCCACCGCAAGAGCATTGCAATGCTCTTTTTATATGCATGGCGACTGCGAATGATTTTTCATTCGTTAATTTATTTTTGGAGTGTGTTTGCATGAAAGAGACAACAGTAACAGTAAATAACAAAGTAGGCCTGCATGCCAGACCGGCGTCGTTGTTCGTACAGGCGGCTGCAAAATATTCCTCCAACATCCAGGTTTCCTGTCAGGATCCGGATACCAAGGAATTGCGCGAAGCCAATGCGAAATCCATTTTAGGCGTCCTGACGCTGGGCGTTTTCCAGGGTATGAGTATCAAGATCCAGGCCGATGGCGCGGATGAGCAGCAAGCGGTGGAAACCCTGGCCGAGTTGGTCAAGAACAACTTCGGAGAAGACTGATGAAACGCCTGGCGGGCATTCCCGCTTCTCGCGGTATATGCATCGGCCCGGTTTTCCAGTTTATTCGCCAGGAATTAGTCGTCACAGATTGCAAGGTCGATGATCCCCAGAAGGAAATCGAGCGGTTGAACGCAGCCATCGGCGCTGCCAAAGAACAAATCTCCAAAATCTACGAAAAAGCCCTCACCGAAGCCAGCAAAGCTGACGCGGAAATTTTCCAGGCTCACCTGATGATCCTGGAAGACCCGGAAATGTTGAGCGAGGTGCGCAAGAAAATCGAAAGCCGGAATTGCAGCGCGGAAACCGCCATGAAAGAAACCGCGCAAGCATTCTCGGACATGATGGCGGCCATGAAAGACGAGTACTTCGCGGCACGCGCGACCGATATTTTAGATGTCGGCAACCGCGTGCTTCGTATTTTAATGGGCGTGGCCGAGAGTCCCACCGCCAACCTAAAAACCCCCTCGGTCATCGTGGCTGACGATCTGACCCCCTCCGATACAGTACTGCTGGATAAAAGCCTGGTCATCGGCTTCTGCACCGCGCGCGGTTCAGCCACCTCGCACACCGCCATTCTCGCCCGCGGTTTGGGCATCCCGGCTGTGGCGGGTGTTGGCGAAACTATCCTGAGTTCCTGCAATGCCTCGCAGATCATTCTGGACGGCACCAATGGCGAAGCCCTCCTCGATCCGGATCAGGCCATGGTCAAGGATTACGAACAGCGCATCCAGACCGCCCGCACCATCCGCGAAGCCTCCGTGAAACACGCGCATGAACCCGCCGTCACCATCGATGGACGCCATCTCGAGGTGGTTTCCAACATCGGCAATGTGGAAGGCGCGCGCAGTTCCATCGAGAACGGCGCCGAGGGTGTCGGCCTGCTGCGCACCGAATTCCTTTACCTGGAACGCAGCAGCCTGCCGACCGAAGAAGAGCAATACCAGGCCTACAAAGCCATTCTGGATGTGTTCGGCAATCTGCCGGTCATCCTGCGCACGCTGGATGTCGGCGGCGATAAAGAGATCCCCTATATGGGCCTGGCAGCCGAGAGCAATTCTTTCCTCGGCCAGCGCGCCCTGCGCTTGTGCCTGGTCCGCCCGGATATCTTCAAGCCGCAATTGCGCGCAGCCCTGCGCGCCGGCGTCGGCCGCAACCTGAAGATCATGTTCCCCATGGTCGCCACCGCCAGCGAGGTGCGTGCCGCCCGCAAGGTCATGGATGAATGCATCGCCGAACTGCGCAAAGAAAATATCCCTTTTGCTGAAAACATCGAGATCGGTATCATGGTCGAGATTCCCTCCGCTGCCCTGGTGGCTGACCAGTTGGCCAAAGAAGTGGATTTCTTCTCCATCGGTACCAACGACCTCAGCCAATACACCATGGCCGCCGACCGTACCAATCCCAAGGTAGCCGACCTCTCCAACGCTTTCTTTCCGGCTGTCCTGCGCCTGATCCGCGACGTGATCAACGCCGCCCATAAGGAAGGCAAGTGGGTGGGCATGTGCGGCGAGCTGGCCGGCGAACCGCTGGCGGCTCCCATCCTGCTGGGTCTCGGCCTGGACGAGTTCAGCATGAACCCGCCCATGGTGCCGGTGGTCAAACAAATTCTGCGCAATCTGAACGCGCAGGAAATGCAAGCCCTTGCCGATCAAGCCCTGCAATTGGAATCCCCGCAGGAAATCCAGCAGCTCGTCAAGGATAAAGTGCCTTTCATCGCCGAGTTGGTTTAATGAAGTAAAAGCCTGGTTCGCCAGGCTTTTTTTATGAGTATTTTTAAATTTCGTTATAACCGGGACAATTAACGTATCCGATAGTAAAACAAATACAATAGGATGAAAATATCCAAAAAATCCATTAAAATTGCCGTCCATCTGTGATGAAATTCCTGGTGCGTCATTGCATCAGGAAAAAAAATTAACAAGTATGGAAAATTCAATTAAAGGAATCGATATGAATCTTAAAACCTGGATCTCGCGTCATCCAATTCTCACTTATATCATTTTCACCGTGATCTGGTCGTTCAGCATCTGGTCTTTAATGTTCTTTTTCATCGAACCTGGCGGCTTGCTGAAAAATCCCCCGCCCGTTACGTACGTGTTCGTCGTACTGGGCGGGTTTGGCCCCTCGCTCAGCGGCGTGCTCACCACCGCGCTGATTTATGGGCGTGAAGGGCTGCAAGCCCTTTGGAGCAGGTTTCGCAATTGGCGGGTGGGGCGCTGGGGACTGGCCGTGTTGGTCATCCCCCTGGTAACCGCGCTGACGCCGCTCCTGCGCCGGCTGGCGGGCTACCCATTGAATACCAGCGCGATGCTGTCGCAGCTCATTCCCGGCCTTATCCTGGGGCTCACCGCCGGGCTGATGGAAGAATTTGGCTGGCGCGGCTTTCTATTGCCTCACTTGTTCAAGAAACATTCACCGTTTACCGCTACGTTGCTAACCGGTTTGATTTGGGGAGGATTATGGCACGGTTATGCCGATTTCATCGGTATTGGCGGCCGGGGATGGGTCTCTCTGGTGTTGAGCGTTCTTCTCGGGCCGGTGCTTTTGACAGCCTGGTCGTTTCTCCGCACCTGGGTTTACGAACGCACGAAGGGCAGCCTGCTGCTCGCCTATTTCATGCACGCCAGCATCTCCTCCAGCGCGCTGATTTTCGGGCAAACCTATTCGAGCGCAGTTGAAGAAATCTCCTGGACCGCCGTCAGCGCCGGGTTGGCGGTGCTAGCCGCGGCCGTCATTTGGCTGTTTTTTCGCAGGTCCATCCCGCAGAAATAATCCAATTTCAGACAAGACCGATCCCCAACTCTTGCTAGAGTTGGGGATTTTTTATAAAATCCGTGCTCGATTTAATAAATTTTTGACCGTGAACATTTGTACAAATCGCGCGCGGCAGACAGCGTCGGAAATCCCTTCGGTTTTTGATCAACTGATGGTTGCGTGGAAATTACCGTGTCTGTCCGGTTTATTCTTTTACGTATTGATCGTAAAATTCCACCACGCGCTGGATGAACATCGGATCCGCATCGCCGCTGGCG
>CALGUJ010000223.1 GCA_937902055.1 uncultured Pelolinea sp. | reverse complement strand
GATATCCACTCGTGACTGGAGTTCAGACGTGTGCTCTTCCGATCTGCGTGATCAAAGCGGAGATGGTGCCAAGATTGACCTGCATACCGGTTGAAAAGATCAGTGCGCTATCCTTGCCGACAAACTCGGCCAGTTCCTTCTCCAATTGCTCATGCATCGCCAGGGTGCCGTTCAGGAATCGCGACCCCGTGCAGGAAGTGCCATAACGCCTGATTGCATTTTGAGCGGCTTCCTTGACCTTGGGGTGCGTGGTCAAACCCAGGTAATTATTCGATCCGCACATGATCAGGCGCTGACCTTTGTACTCAACCTCCGTGCCTTCGTTTTCATCCAGGGGGATAAAATAAGGGTACGTACCGCTTTTCATCGCCTCCCGGGCTTGGGTGTAATTCCGACATTTCTCAAAGATATCCATGATTTAAGTCCTTTTTCGATTTTCGGTTCTTAATATAAAACAGGAGATATATAATAAAGTTACTTTAAAATAATTGCTGAATTATATCGCATTGGTTAAAACAAATGTCTAAACAATATTTTGGTGCTATCGAATTGGGGGGAACGAAAACAAACGTTCTGATCGCCGACGATCAAAATAACCCGGTTGCCAAGAAAGTTTTCCCGACGCTATCTCCAACCGAAACAGTCGCGGATATTGCCAGGTTTATCAAAACAACCGTCGCCTCTGAAGGAATTGAATTGAAAGCAATCGGCATTGGCAGTTTTGGACCGCTGGATTTACATCCGGATTCAAAAACCTTCGGTTTTATCACCACAACCCCAAAATTGGGTTGGGAATTTTTCGACATCAAGGGCAAAATAGAATCCGAGCTGGATGTTCATGCGGAAATCGATACGGACGTAAACGCGGCGGCTCTGGGTGAGTATTCATTTAAAGCCATGCAAACCATCCAAAACCTGGTCTATATCACCATCGGCACCGGCATCGGCGCGGGATTCATCGTTAATGGCGAATTGCTGCATGGACTGGTTCATCCCGAATTCGGCCATATCCGCCTGCCGCACGATCGGCGCATCGACCCGTTTCCCGGAATTTGCCCATACCATCGTGACTGTTTCGAAGGCCTGGCCTCCGGCCCTGCGCTGGCGGAACGCTGGCGCATGCCTGCCGATGAAATTCCGCAGGAGCATGTAGCCTGGGATCTGGAAGGTGAATATATCGCTTATGCTCTTTCAGACCTGATCTGCACCGTATCCCCTGAAAAGATCATCCTGGGCGGCGGAGTGATGCATCGCTACTACCTGTACGATATCATCCGCGCCAAGACCATCCAGATCATGAATAACTATATCCGTTCCAGATATCTGGAAGAAAGCATCGGCGATTACATCATATCCCCCCGCTGGAAAAATGAATCCGGCCTGATGGGTGCCTTGTGCCTGGCTTACCATTCATCGAAGCCGGATTAGCAAATCTATCCAAAGAGTTCGGATAAATCTGAATTTAAAAGTTTCCGGTTGGTAAAGTGCAAGCGAATGACACGCCTGGCATGTTTTTCAAGCGCCTGGCAATCGCCGAGTGCTTGAGCCATGATCAGGTCGTTGAAAGCAATGCCCTCTTCGGGGATGGATAATCGATCGGGCTCATCCTGCGAGATGACGATAAACAACCCATTGTTCCTGCCGCCCTTATGCAACTGTCCGGTGGAATGCAGGAAACGCGGGCCGAATCCAAGAGTGGTCGGCAAACCGGTCTGTTCGGTCAGGAATTTCCTCAGAATCTGCATCCTGCTTTCGTTCTCTTTATTTCGGGCAATAAAGGCATTGAGCGCAATAAAGTCGCCGCTCTTGCTCGATGAGAGAAAATCACCTAGCGATTGACGCAGAGTCGGTTTTGGATCCCCTGCTCCGTAAAACGCCAAATCTTGATCCGACCAAAGCGGATGGGCGATTTTTAATTCTTCTTTGTTTTTCAGGGCAGTAATCATCTGCGTGGCGATGTCCTTGCTTTCCTGCACGTTTGGCTGGTTGAATGCGTTCACATTCAGGATTATGCAGGCAATCGCAGTGGCGATTTCCCAACGGTAAAACTCGGCTGCTAGATCGTATACTTCCGGCAAGTCGCAGACGTATACCGGGTGCCCAACAGTAGATAATTGTCCGACGAACTCATCCATATCTCCATTTTTCCGGAGGTAGATAAAGAATCGATCCGACCGGTAATGGTCCGCCGGGAAAACAGGTTCCTCATGAATTGGGACAATTCCTTTTCCGTCCTTGCCGCTGCTTTCCGCGACCAATTGTTCAATCCATGAACCCAGCGAGACAGTTTGAGAATCCGCCAGGATGGTCAGTTTATCCCTGCCGCTCAGGTAAGCCGCCCCCATGGCCATGCCAAGATGAACACCGCGGTCATCTGCCGCTATCCTGCCATGGGCGGTTTTTACCGATGATTTTTCCAGCAATTCCCGGCCGTCGAAGCCAGCCAGAATGGCGGGGATCAAGCCAAACGCGATCAGGGCGGAATAACGCCCGCCCACGTTGGGATCGGCCTCGATCACGCGCCGGAAGTTTTTTTCAGCCGCCAACTTCTGAATCCTGGTACCCGGATCGCCGATGGCAATGAAATGCTTGCCGGTATTCTCAGAGTCGACCTTTTCGACCTGCTCCCAAAAGTAAGCGAAAAGGGTGTTGACTTCCACCGTTGTCCCGGATTTACTGCTGACGATAAAAATTGTTCTACTCAAGGGAATTTCAGCCTGCTTCCGCAGGATTTGTTCCGGAGAAGTGGAATCCAGGATCGATACGGCCAGGCTGCGCGGTGAATTTAGGTTATAACTCTCGGCAAACTGGCTGTAAACCTCTGGCGCCAGCGAAGAGCCGCCCATGCCCAAAACCAGGGCATGGGTGTAGCCTTCGCCTAACAATTCAGCTAAAAGTTCTTCCCCGGCAGCGATCAGGGGTTCGCTCTTTATACTTGCGTCCAGCCAACCCAACCGCTGCGAAATTTCAGACTGCTCATCTACGTTCTTCGACCACAATGTAGCGTCACGTTGATTCAACCGTTCCAGAACAGCGTTCTTGCGGAAAATTTCTGCCTGTTTTTCAATCTCCGGGATTAGAACAGCCATACTCCCGCGAGAAGGGTTTACCAATGCCATGGTTTTTTATTTAAAGAACTCGCTTTCGATGGCTTTAATTTTTCTGATTCGGTTCTGGTATCGATCGACATCCATGACCTTCGCATTGAGGAAGCTGGTTACGATTTCCTTGGCCAACGTCGGGCCGATGATTTGCCCTCCCATGCAAAGGACGTTCATGCCATCGTGTTCCACGCCCTGATGAGCGGAATATATGTCATGGCACAAACCGGCGTAGATGCCTTTCATTTTGCTCACAGTCATGCAAATTCCAATTCCAGAACCGCAAATAACAACCGCCCGGTCCGCCTGGCCGGAGATAATCGCTCTGCCGGCTTTTTCGCCGAAATCCGGAAAATCGCTGCGTTCATCGGTGTATGCACCCAAATCGAGTACTTCGTGTCCGGAAGCTTCAATCGCTTCAATTACAGCCTTTTTTATTGGGAAGCCCGCGTGATCGTTCGCAACAGCAATGCGCATTCTTTTCTCCATCTACTTTTTTAACAAATTTTCTGCGGCCAGTAATACGGCATCAGCAGTGATTCCGAATTGTTTATAGAGCGCATTGGCAGGAGCAGACGCCCCAAAACCGCTCATCCCGATGAATACCCCTTGGGAGCCGATCCATTTCTCCCAACCCATTCCAATACCGGCTTCTACCGAAACTCTCTTCGCGACCGCGTCCGGCAGGACCTTCTTTTTATAATCTTCCGGCTGCGCCTCGAATAAATCCCAGGATGGGAAAGAAACCAGGCGGACATTGCGGCCTGCTTCTGCCAGTTTCTGCCCGGCCTCGATAATCAGACCGACTTCGGAACCGCTGGCCATCAGGATGATCTCGGGAGCGCCGCTGCCCAAATCCGCGAGGATGTAAGCGCCTTTACTCAATCCATCCGCAGGGCTAAAGCCGCTGCTGCGATCCAAAGTTGGCACATTCTGACGGGTCAAAATCAGAGCAGTTGGGCCATGGGTTCGCTCAACAGCCGCTTTCCAGGCTTCGCGCACTTCATTCGCGTCGCAAGGCCGGATCACCGAGAGGTTCGGAATGGCGCGCAGGGCGGTCAAGTGTTCGACCGGTTGATGAGTAGGGCCGTCTTCGCCCAAACCGATGCTGTCGTGGGTTAATACCCAGATGGATTGCAGGTGCGATAACGCAGAAACGCGTATCGCGCCGCGCATGTAATCCGAAAAAACCAGGAAGGTTGCGCCGTACGGGATTATGCCTTTGTGATAGGCCATGCCATTCACAACCGCGCCCATGCCGTGCTCGCGCACACCGAAATGAATGTTGCGGCCTGCGGGTTTGTCCGGTTGGAATACTTCGCCGTCCTTCAACCAGGTATTATTGGAAGGCGCCAGGTCTGCTGAACCCCCCATGACTTCAGGCAATTTGACGGCAATCTGGTTCAATATTTCACCGCTGGTTTTGCGGGTGGCCGCGCCTTTGGCGTCCGCTTCATAGCGCGTCAATCCGGCATCCCAATCTTGGGGAAGTTTTCGTTCGAAACGGCGCTGGAATTCATTCGCCAGGTTGGGATATTTTTCTTCGTAAACTACAAAGTTTTTTTGCCATTCGGCTTCGGCCGCTGCGCCCTTTTGCTTGACCTCAAGGAATAATTCTTTCACATCTTGCGGTATGAAGAAATTCTCTTCTGTCGGCCAGCCCAGGTTCTTTTTGGCATTCAGCAATTCTTCCTCACCAGGGGGTTCGCCATGCGCTTTAGCTGTGCCCTGTTTGGTGGGTAGCCCGAAACCGATAATAGTCGGGCAGATGATCAGGGACGGGCGCGGGTCTTTCTTGGCGGCCTGGATGGCCGCATCAATTTCCTCTACGTCATTGCCATCCTTGATGCGCTGAACGTGCCAACCGTACGCCTCAAAGCGTTTGCCGCGGTCTTCAGTGAAAGCGATATCCGTGGACCCTTCGATGGAAATTCGATTATCGTCGTAAAGGTAGATAATCTTGCCGAGCTTCAGATGGCCCGCCAACGATGCGGCTTCGGAGGCAACGCCTTCCATTAAATCGCCGTCGGTAACGATGGCGTAAGTGTAATGATCAACGACCTTCGCATCCGGCTGGTTGAATTCGGCGGCCAGGTGCGCCTCGGCCATCGCCATGCCGACGCCGTTAGCCAAACCCTGGCCCAGCGGGCCTGTGGTGGCGTCGATACCCGGTGTCAAACCGTATTCCGGGTGTCCGGGTGTCCGGCTGCCCCATTGGCGGAAACTTTTAAGTTCATCCAATGAAAGGTCGAAACCCGTCAGGTGCAGCAAGCTGTACAAGAGCATTGAACCATGCCCGCCTGAAAGGATGAACCGATCTCGATCCGGCCATTCCGGGTTTGCCGGATTGATCCTTAGGTGCCTCGTCCAAACGGTGTAGGCGATCGCCGCCGTTCCCATGGGCAGACCGGGATGTCCGGAGTTGGCTTTTTGCACACCATCGGCTGAAAGAAATCGAATTGTATTTATTGCACGATTTTGAAGGTCTTTATTTTCCATGCCAATCCTCTTGATTCCTGTAATGAACCAATTCTACCATGCCGGTTTTTATGTCCAGTCAGATACAAGGTCAGGAATCAGAGAATTCCATTCTTATGCAATCACGGGCAACAGGTGATCACAACAAGAACTTCGCTTCCAGCCTGCCGGATCCGTCATGCGTGGTGAGCCAAGGATGCGTGGGATTAATATTTGTAACGCCGGCCCCTGCGGATGTGCTTAAAATCATCCTCCATGACAGGCCGCAATGCTTAATCGATAGCTAATTTGGAGGTTTCTATTCCTCGGGCGGATAATCAATTTCTTTCAGCGTGTCCTTGATCTGTTCGAGTGTAGCGGGAGCCTGGTAATCGACTTGCACGGTTTTCGTATCGAGATCAGCCTTGACGGCCGTCACCCCTTTTAGCTCACCTAATTCCATTTCGATGGTACGCACGCAATGGCCGCAATGAATTGAAGGTACATTAAAGGTTACACTGGTCATCTCGTCCTCGCATTTATCCTTAAGTTAAACTTAATATTATTCTTGTTTCCACGCAGCATTCCATTAACATTCCGTCAAATTTTCTCAAATTTTTTCAAATTCTTTCCGTCATTTTTTCTTGACACCCCTGATTAATATCGTAATATGGTAATTGAACAATATGGTGGATCTGACAGGCAAAGAAATCATCATCACCGGCGGCGCGAAAAGGATCGGCCGCCATTTAGCCCTGGCTGCCGGCCGGGCGGGTGCGTCTGTAATCATCCATTACGGACAATCGGAAGGGGAAGCTGTTCGCCTCGCGGATGAGATCAGCCGTATGGGTGTCAATGCCAACCTATTTCAGGCTGATTTTGCCGATCCGTCCGCTTCTTTATCCGCTTTTCAAAATTTACTTGAAAAGCATGACAATCTTTTCGGGTTGGTCAACAACGCCTCCATCTTCGAGCCGCTCAAGTTCATGGAGACGTCATTGGAAAGTTGGCAGGCTCATTTGGACGTCAACCTAACCGTGCCGTTTCTCTTCAGCCAGGCTTTCGCGCGCGCGCGCGGAAGCAAACCGGGTCGGATCATCAATTTACTGGACTGGCGCGCGCTGCGCCCCGGCAAGGATCACTTCCCCTACACAATCTCCAAAGCCGCTCTGGCTGCCATGACGCAAATGCTGGCGAATATCCTGGCGCCGAACATTCAGGTGAACGGCCTGGCTTTGGGCGCCATCCTGCCCCCTTCAGACGGGAATACCAGCGATGCGATCATCAAGAACGTGCCGGCCGCCAGGTGGGCGAGCATTGATGAACTGATCGAAACTTTTCTTTTCCTCTTAACCGGACCGGATTACATCACCGGCGAGATCATTCACCTGGATGGCGGACGCCATCTGGTTTAATTCATCACAAATGCGAGGGTTTAAAACTTATGGATAAAGTTTTTATAAAAGACTTATTGGTTCGCGGGGTCATCGGTATTTCCGAGAAAGAACGGTCAGCGCCCCAGGATATCTTGATCAACGTGGTCATGTATACCGACACCTCGCTGGGCGCGCAAACGGATGACATTGAGCATTGCACCAATTACCGCACCGCCGCCAAAGCCATTATCGCGCATGTTGAAAAAACCTCCCGCTTCACCGTGGAGGCTTTATCCGGCGATATTGCCGAGATTTGTCTGGAGCTGCCGGGGGTCGAAAAGGTCAAGGTTCGCGTGGAAAAGC
>CALGUJ010000222.1 GCA_937902055.1 uncultured Pelolinea sp. | reverse complement strand
ATGCTTGTTCGTTTAATTATAAGTTATTCCGCATGGAGTGTCAATTCAATCGGGCACAAACCATTAATTATTGGTCAAATTCTGTCTGAGCACTTTATTTCATCACGATATAATCATAGACCAAATCGCCTCTGAATCAAAGTCGCAAACTCAGAATGATTAAATAAATTACTTCAAGCTGCACATGTATGTCGCTCAACAAAAGATAATGTGATACTATTCCATTCTCTTTTTTCTAAAATCTATCTTTGAGGAAATAATATGTCCAATATCCCCACTCCCCATATTGAAGCAACCTCCAAAGACGAGGTCGCAAAAGTAGTGCTCATGCCCGGCGACCCTTTGCGTGCCAAGAAAATCGCGGAAACTTACCTGCAGGACGCGAAGTTGTTCAACCAGGTGCGCGGCATGCTCGGATACACCGGATTGTATAAAGGCAAGCGCGTCAGCGTGATGGGTTCCGGCATGGGCTTCGGCAGCATCGGCATTTATTCCTACGAACTATTCCAATTCTATGATGTGGATACCATCATCCGCATCGGTTCCTGCGGCGCATCCCGCCCCGACATCAAGGTCATGGACATTGTGCTGACCGACAAAGCTTTTTCCACTGAAACATTTGCCAAGGAAGCCCACGGTTATGATGACCAGCTCATCGCCGGCAGCACTCGGATTTCCGGGATTATTAAGAAAGTTGCCGCTGAAAAGAACATCAAATACTTCGAAGGCAACGTCGCATCGGGAAATGTTTTTTATTCCAGCGTGCGTGACGATTGGGAAAAACTGGAAAACGAGCACGGCATCATCGCGGCGGAAATGGAAGCCTTTGCCCTTTTTGCCAACGCCCGCGCCACCGGTAAAGAAGGCGCCTGCCTGCTGACCGTCTCCGACAGCAAATATGATCAGGAGAAAAACCTGACTGCCGAAGCGCGCCAAAACGCTTTCAACACAATGATGGAACTGGCCTTGGAAAGCGCCATCGCCAGCCTGGCTTAATCCGAAATTTGCAGAAAAGAAAACCCGTCAAAAGCAGCCTGAGCTCAGGCTGCTTTTACTATTCTATTTCAAAGCATACTGAGTATTCTAACGAAGAACCTCGTAACGGCTTTGTACGAATCCATTTTCGAATGTGCGGCTTTCAATGAGCCCAAGGCGGAGGTCCTTATCCAGACGGCCAAATAAAGGAATCCCCCGTCCGATCAGGATCGGGATCCACGTGACCGTCAACTCGTCCAGCAAGCCATCTGACAGGAAACGCTGGATGGTCTTGCCGCCGTCGACATAGACACCGCGGAGATTCATCCGCATGAATTCACGCTTCAAGTCAATCGGTGAAGATGATCTCCATTTTACGGTCGATCGAAGCCTCGCGGGAATGTCGATCGGCCGGCTGCCTAGAACGTATACCCGTTTATCTCCGTACATCCAGGAATCAAACGTCAGAGCTTTTTCAAAGGTCTTGCGCCCCATCACGAGCAGGTCGACGGAGTCGAAGAACTCTCGAAAACCATAATCTTCCCCGCCGGGCTCATCCTCAGGCGCCGGCAGCCAGTCGAGAGCGCCGTCTTCTCGGGCAATGTAGCCGTCAAGGCTGGCGGCAATAAAAGCGGAAATTTTCATGTGGCTATTCCTTTGTGCAATTTTCATGGAAATGCCGATTTTCTTCTCTTAACATCTTGTTAGATATCAATATTGGCCATTATCAGGTTTTTCTTATCCCGTAATAACACCAGGTATTGACGCAGAGTCGATTTGGCTAATGTTCCGTTATTCAATCATTTTCTCAATATTATTTGTAATTAACTCAAAGAAAAGACAGCCAGCTATGGATCAAGGTCATCATCTTATTACCCGCCATTCAGTTGATTGTTTTAAGAAAATTCCGGTATATCCGTTTTTTTTTTAAACAATATCGCGAACCTCTCATTTTAAGTAAAGATTTAATCCATATACCCGGAGTTATTTCTACAATTCATCGGTATAGTTGATTTATAATTATCGTGATTGCGTACTGAAAGTGCTTTCATTGAAAGGACAAGAAGGGCACACAAATGAAGAATGGCAAGAAAGTTCCGACAATATTTGATGTATCCGAATTATCCGGGTACAGCATTTCAACCATCTCGCGGGTGATCAACAATCCTGAAAAGGTGAATGACGAAACCCGCCGGAAGATCAACGATGCCATTGACCAATTGGGATTTGTGCCCAAAGCGGAAGCGCGTGCCCGGGCGCTTCGATTTAATGGAAGGATCGGAGTAATCACGCCCTTTTTTACCGCGCCGTCTTTCGTTCAACGGCTGCGCGGTATTGCCGGTTCGTTATCCAAAGAGAACTTCGACCTGGTGATCTATACGGTCGATTCCAACAACCGCTTGCAGAGCTATCTTTCCTCTCTGCCCCTGACGGGAAATCTGGATGGGCTGGTGATCATGTCACTGCCGGTCAACGATGCCGACGTGAAGCGCCTGGTCGAACTTCGCTTACCGACAGTTCTAATCGAATATCCCCATCCGCTTCTAAATAGCGTTGAAATCGACGACGTCGAAGGCGGGCGCGTGGCGACAGAATATCTCATCATGAAAGGCCATCGCCGCATCGCATTCCTCGGCGACAGCGATCTTCCGGAATATTCCATCCACCCTGTCAGCTTCCGTTTGAAAGGTTTTCGTAAAGCTCTGAAAGCCGCGAATATCGAGGTTCCTGAAAGCTTTATCCGTCTGGCACCCTACAGCCTTGAGCATGCCCGCCAGATTGCCAAAGAATTTATCGGTTTACCGGACCCTCCCACCGCCATCTTTGCCGCTACAGATTTTCAGGCGCTGGGCGTGATCAAAGCTGCCCGGCAGTTGGGAATCAAAGTGCCGGATGAATTAGCCATCATCGGCTTTGACGATCTGGATATGTCTGAATTTGAAGATTTGACCACTATCCGCCAGCACCTGGATGAATCCGGGCGTTTGGCGATTGAAATTCTGCTCTCTCACATCGCTGATTCAAACCGACCCGTTCAACATGTTTACCTTCCTCTGACTGTAGTTGAACGATTGACCGTCTGAAAAACAAATCCCTTATTGAATTATTAATTTATTTATGCTATAGTGTATGAAAGTGTTTTCATGCAAGCTATTTACATCTGAATATTCCACAATATTTCCAAATCTAATGAGGAGGTGCAGATGATTTGAAAGATAAGACCAATTTTTCGGAAAACTAGTAGACTATAAAAGGAGAGATGGATATGAAGAAAAATTTTCTTAACATATTTGGCTTACTGCTCGTTAGCGGGCTTGTTCTAATCGCATGCGCACCGCAAGCTGAAGCCCCGGCAGCCGCAGAAGAAGCCGCACCCGCTGAAGAAGCTCCCGTTGCGGAGGCGCCGGCTGCTGAGGTAACTCCATGCGGGACTGATCCCGTTGTAATGAATGCCTATTTTGAAACTGGCTTTGATACCATTATCAGGCTCACTGAAGAGTTTACCAAACAGTATCCGAACGTAACCTGGGAAATCAAGCAGGATCAATTTGCTAATCTCATCAGCTCAACCCCGCTTCTGCTCTCAAGCGATAATCCGCCTGATCTTATCCGGCTGCCAACTTTTGTTACTTTTGCCCAGGATGGATTGCTCATGGACCTTGATAAATACGCGGATGAATACGGCTGGAATGATTGGCCGGTACCCCTGCATTTTGCCCGCCTTGATGCGGACGGCATTCGCGGATCCGGCACACTTTATGCTATGGGTCTCAACTATCAATTAACCGGTGTCTTCTACAACAAGGAGCTCGCGGCTCAAATTGGCATGACGGAACCGCCCCAGACACTCGAGGAGTTCGATACTCTACTCGCCAAAGCCAAAGAAGCGGGACTTCAACCGATCATGGAGTGGGGCGCTGCCGGAAGCGGTATGGGCCTGGCTTTCCCGCTGCAGCAGTTGATGGCAGCCTACGGCCCGGTTGGCCCGATCAACGACTGGATCTTCAATAAACCCGGCGCGACGATCGACACTCCTTCCAACTTGCTCGCCGCCGAACACCTCCAGCGGTGGATCGAAAGCGGATATTTCCCGCCCGACATCAATGCTATTGAATACACTGATGCCGCCACCCGCTTTGGCCAGGGTGAAGGGGTATTCACTTTCAATGGTGACTGGCAAAATGCCGGCTATGATACCGATTTACCCGGCAATGTCGGATTTTTCGTGATGCCACCGCTTAAAGCCGGTGATCAACCGGCCGCGATGTCCGGCCCGTTAACCTACGGTATAGCCGCCACAGCGAAGCACGCGGATTGCGCCGCATTCTTCTTCAATTGGCTGGCAACGAACGATGCAGCCCGCCAGATCAATGTGAGCATTGGCGGTTCCAACCCCGGCGGACCTGCAGGCGCGAAAATCCCAAGCGTTGCTGAAGGTTCTGTCACAGCCCAGACGCTCGCTGGCGGTCCGGTGGTGGGCAGCAATGCCATGGACTTCATTGCCAACGCCACCAGTTCGATTTTTGCTCAAGGTTGGACTCCCGAACTGCAGAAAATGGTCGGAGGCAAACAGGATGCTGCGGGACTCTTAAAAGCTGTCCAGGAAGAATACCTGAGGGAACTCGCGCAGTAGTGGTAATAACCGCAGGATAATACCCACTGAAACAGAATAAATTGGGACATTGATGACAACATCACAAAATCACCCTGCGGCCTTTAAGGTCTCCCAGAAGACTAACCGAACTAAAAGAGTCTTCCGGGAGACCCTTCTTGGTTGGCTGTTTGTTATTCCCGCCCTGCTCATGTACACGGCTTTCGTGCTCGTGCCCTTGATATTGACTTTTTCTTTCTCGTTTTATCGCTGGAACGGTTTTGGCCCAATGACCTGGGTAGGGTTGAGAAATTACGGTTCTGTATTTGAAATTCCCAGCTTGATCGGGTCGATATTCAATGCCTTCTGGTTAGTCGTTTGGTTCAGCTTTATCCCAGTAGGACTCGGCCTAGTCGTTGCGAGCGTGATGCACCGCGTGGCTACCGGCCGGTTCGGTTCCATTGCCCGAACCATTCTCTTCTTACCCCAGGTCATTGCTCTCGTGGCGGCCGGTATCATCTGGGGATGGTTGTTGGCTCTCCCGGGGGTAATCAATCAGTTTTTGCGCGCCATCGGTCTTGGCGCAATCACCCGCGCCTGGCTCGGAGATTTCGATTGGGCGCTCCCATCGGTTGGCGTAATTGGGATATGGGTCTTGCTCGGGTTCTGCACTGTGCTGTTATTGACAGCCATGGCGAAAATCGATCCTGCGCTCTATGAATCCGCAAGGCTTGACGGTGCAAACTGGTTCCAGGAATTCATTCATGTCACGGTTCCACTTCTCCGACATGAAATTGGTGTATGCCTGACTGTAACGGTCATCAATGCTCTTGCTGCTTTTGACATCGTCTATGTCACAACAAGCGGCGGACCAGGCAACTCAACAGCAGTACCTGGTCTCCAGATCTATATTCTTGCTTTCACGCAGCGGTCGATAGGTCTGGCATCCGCCCTGGCTGTTTTACTCATGGCGTTGGTGATCGTGATAATTCTGCCAATACAGCGCCTGAACCGGGAGGATGCGTAGTGAAAATAGGACGTTTGGAGGTATTTGCAGGAAGGGCGCTGCTTTTGGCGTTAATGATGTTCACAATCCTGCCGTTTATCAGCATATTCCTGACAGCGCTCGCGCCTTCGAACACACTGCCGAGTGGTTTTGCTTGGCCATCAGAACCACATTGGGAAAACTTCGCAGCAGCTTTCAAGCAGGCGCAAATGCCCCAACTTCTGGCGTCAAGCATCTATCTTGTACTGGCTATCGTACCCATATCGCTTGTCATCTCCACAATGGCGGGTTTCGCCATTGGCCTGCTGCGTATTCCGGGCGCGAATGTACTTCTCTCTTTGTTCGTGATTGGATTGACAATCCCGTTTCCCGGTATCATCATCCCGATCTACCTGATCGAACGTGCTCTGCAAATCTATAACACACGCATCGCGCTCGTGTTGCCGTTGATCGCGTTATATATGCCTTTTGCTGTCTTCTGGATGCGATCCCACTTTGTCAATATGCCGCCTGATATTACAGATGCAGCCCGCGTTGATGGTGCAACAACCTGGGATCTGTTCTGGAAAATCCACCGGCCTCTGGCAAGAGCACCGATCACATCGCTTGGTATTTTGATGGCGATTTGGACCTGGAACCATTTACTGCTTGCTTTGGTTCTTGTTGAGGATCCGCTAAAGCGAACCATGGCAGGCGCGCTGGGAGCATTTCGGGGCCACTACGCAACAAACATCCCGCTGTTGTGTGCAGGCACAATCCTGATCTTGGTACCCACATTGGTAATCTTTGTGATCTTTCAGCGTCAGATTATTACCGCTTTGTTGCAAGGCGCTATCAAAGGGTGAGCATAATCGGGAGATTAGCGAAAATCCCAGCGTGAGTTCGTGGGTTTTTCGGCGATTTATTTTCATCAAGGATTCATACGACACGTTGTTTACTATGAAACTTTTTTTAGGAACATCGATGGATTTATATAGGATTAATTATTGGAAAACCGGCAAAGACTTGTTTTCCCGGAAAAACCATCACTCATTATTGTTTGGATGGAATGAATATAAACGAGGTATTTATGAAAGGTGATATCGTTCTTGTACAAGCACATCACCAAAAAGTGGCCGGTGAAATCGTGCCGCAGATCATTGAAAAAATCAAGGTAGTCAAACGCATCTACACGATTACCGTCGGCGGCGAATCCGGCAGCGGAAAATCCGAGATCAGCGTGGCGATCGCCAACGAGCTGAAAAATTACGGGATCAACGCAATTATTTTCGGGCAGGACGATTATTTTTACCTGCCCCCCAAACTGAACAGTGAAAAAAGGCACGAGGATCCGGAGTGGTTGGGCCCTCACATCGAGGTCAATCTCGATCTGCTCGAGAAGAACCTAGTCGAAGCCATCCAGGGGCAATCTATCATCACAAAACCCCTGATCGATTACAACGAAAATACCAGCGAATTGCAGACGGTTGATTTAATGGATGTAAAGGTCATTATTGCCGAAGGTACATATACTTCCTTATTAAGAAACATTGATACCAAAATATTCATCACGCGCAATTGGCTTGCGACCTGGGAAGACCGCAAGAAAAGGAACCGCGGCAACGAGATCAACGATCCATTCACGGAGAAAATCCTTTCCACGGAACACAAGATCATCGCCGGGCACAAATACCTGGCCGACTTTATCGTCGATGACGATTACCAGGTCGTGCCGGCCGCTACGGAGAAATTGGTATGACCATCCGGAATCAGGTGCAACTGATCACGTATCCTGATTCACTCGGCGGCGATCTGCCCAGTCTTGGCTCCCTCCTCGAAACCAGTTTTGCCGGCCTCTTTCCGGGAGGAATTCACATTCTGCCCCCTTACCCTTCTTCAGGTGACCGCG
>CALGUJ010000221.1 GCA_937902055.1 uncultured Pelolinea sp. | reverse complement strand
GGATCGTGATACACGATCGGAACCGCGAGCATGCCCTGGTAACCGCAGCTTGGGCAGTGCATGACGTTGGCCGCGTTGGAGAGCAATTTCTGCTTGGCCAGGGGGTCCTGGGTCATATCGAATGATTGCTGCACTTCCACTAAAACCGGCTGGCGGCATTTCGGGCAGGTTGTTTGAGTCTGAGCCATAAATCGTAATCTCTTTTCTTGAATAAAATTTCAACGAATCATGCCGCTGGCATTATTCGTCATTTCCGATGGGTAATGAAAAACAAATACGCGCGCCTTTCTTGTGCTCGTTGTCGATCCAGATGCGCCCGTTGTGGGATTCGACGATCGACTTGGCCAGGTAAAGGCCCAACCCGGCGCCTTTCTTGGTGCGCATGGCGTCGGATGAGCGGTAGAAACGGTCGAAGATGTAGGGCATATCCTGGGGGGCGATGCCCTGGCCCTGGTCGCTGACCGAGACGATCACCATGTCCTTGCGCGCTTCGCCGCTGATAAGAATCTCACCGTTTTCGGAATACTTGATCGAGTTTGAGATCAGGTTGCTGATGACCTGCTCGAGGCGGGATTCATCGGCAAACACCAGCGGGAAATCTTTTGGGAAATCCACACGGATGGTGTGGTTTTTGGTCTGGGTTTGGAAGCGCGTTGCCAGACGTTCGGCAACCGCCGCCAGGGAAATATCGGCTTTTTTCAGGGTCACGCCGCCAGCTTGCAGGCGGGTGGCGTCCAGCAGATTCTCGATCAATTGGTTCAGCCGGTCGGACTCTTCTTCGATGATTGTCAGGCTTTCCTTGACGAACTTGCTGTCCCACTTGGCGTCTTCGCGCAGCAGCGTGCAGACGTACCCCTTGATCAGAGCCACCGGGGTTTTGAGTTCGTGGCTGATCACGGAGATGAAAGTGCTTTTCATTTCCTCGGCCTGGCGGAAGCGGGTGATATCGCGTACGGAGGCTATGATATTGTTCAGCTTGCCTTCCTGCGTCAGCAGGGGGGCGTAGGTGATGCCCACCGGCAGGGAGGAAGAATCCCGGCGTTTGAGGTCGCCTTCCACGTAGAGCTGGGCATGTTCGGTGAGCGGCCAACCGCCGGCCAGCGCGTCTTCCAGCTTGACGTCGTGGGTGAGTTTCTCGAAAATCAGAACCTCGTCATGCGGTTTGCCCTGAATCTCCTCCACTGGCAGCGAGATCATGCGCGAAAAGGCCGGATTGCAGCGTTCGATGACCTGGTTCGGCCCAAGGATCAGGATACCGTCGGCGGCCGAATCCAGCACTGTGTCGAGATGCTGCTTGTTGCGCACCGCGGTCATGTACAACTGGGCGTTGCGCACGGCGATGGCGGCCTGGTTGGCGAAACTGCTTAGCACATTGCGGTCGTTAAGCGAAAAGACGCCCGGGTAACCGCGGAAAATGAAGATCACGCCCAGCACCTGGTTTTGGGTGACCATGGGCAGCCAGACGCCGCTCATCAATCCCAGCGTGGCGGCATGCGCCAACTGGCTGAGGATGCGGTTGACTTCGGGAATTTCGAAATTCTCGGGGTCTTCGTGATCGGGAATGGATTTCAGCAGGGGGGTGAGATCATCAATAAAAGCCGGAGAGATGCCTTCCGCCACGCGGGTATGCCATTGGCCGCCGGCGCTGCGCAGCACGATGAGGCCGGCCTGGCCGGCCAGCATTTCAATGGAAACGTTCAGGATGCGTTTGAGCAAGGTATCCAGGTCGAGCTCCTGAGTGAGCGCCCTGGATATCTCCAGCAAATAATCCCTTTGTCTAACCCGAATATCCGGCAGCATAAGCATATCGAACGTAATTAGAAATCAATTTTGGCGGAACGTATCTAAATAATTTCTTAATATCAGAGATTTTGTTTCATGTACTCGAACGTGCCGATCAACCCGGCATTATCGCCCAGTTCCGCCACGGCGATCTTCAAATTGGCCAGGTAATTCGGGCTGAGCACGTGCTGCTCCAACGATTCGCGGAAAGGCTTGAAGATCAGATCGCCGCTTTGCGATACGCCGCCCCCGAAGATCACGCAGGAGGGGTTGAAGATGTGCAGGTAATTTGCCACCCCGATACCCAGGTAGTAGCCCGCCCGGTTGAAAGCCTCCAGCGCGAGCGCGTCGCCCGCTTTGGCGGCCTCAGCGATCTCTTTGGTGCTGGGAGAAGGTGATTGCAGCGAGGTCGGCGCGCCGGCTTTGATCTTTTCGCTGACGTAATTGTGAATGCCGGTGCCGGAGGAAAAGGCTTCGAAATGGCCGAAGCGCCCGCAGCCGCAGGCAGGGCCGTCGTCCTGCAGGACGATGTGGCCCACTTCGGTGGCGATGCCGACCGCGCCCTGCAAGATGCGCCCGCCGGTGATCACGCCGCCGCCCAGGCCTGTGCTGACCGTGAAATAAACGATGTCGTTGTGGCCGCGGCCGGCGCCGCGTTTCCATTCGCCCACCGCCGCCATGCGCGCGTCGTTATTCACCAACACCTTTATGCCGAAGCGCTTCTGCAATATCTCGCCCAGCGGAAAATTGCGCCAGTTGGGGATGTTGGGCGCCAGGATCACCTTGTTCTGCACCACGTCGATCGAGCCGGGCGCCGCGGCGGCGATGCCAGCCACGCTGCGGTCTTTCGGCCAGTTGCGCTCGATGAGCTGCGTGATATTTTCGATGGCTGAAGCGCTCTCCGTGGTCGTTCCGATGCGGTCGATGCTGACGGGATCATCCTTTTCGGCGTGGAAAAGGGCGCAGCGGGTGTTCGTTCCGCCAATGTCAAGAGTAATAATTGCATCCATGTGAACAATTATAGCGTTAAAGGAAATTTTCTTGTGTTGACGGCGCTTTCAAAGACTGCTATGATATTTTCTGCATGAGAGCAAAACCAATTTCCCTCAAGGCGAAATTTCAAAATTTAAAATCCAACCTTTCGTTTTGGCTTACGCCGGGGATTGGCGTCAAACGTTGGCTGGTTGTGGTATTGATCGGCACGACCTGCATCGCGCTGGGCTTTGCCGTGGTGGTGTTGGACGTATACCGCGGCACAGGCATCCCCTGGCTGCGGCATCTGTTCACCACGCTTTCGCTTGCCGCCCAACCGCGCTGGACGCGCTTCATTGTATTTGGCGGAGTCGGGTTGATCATCCTGATCTTCGGCATCATCGAGCTTAACCGCTCGGTGATGCGGCCCTTCATCAAGCCCGGCCAGCCGCTGGTGGACACGCTTTCCAACTATCGCAAAAAAGCCAAAGGCCCCAAGATCGTGGCTATCGGCGGGGGAACGGGGCTTTCCAGCCTGCTGCGCGGGCTGAAAAAATACACCCATAACCTGACGGCTATCGTTACGGTGGCGGACGACGGCGGTTCATCGGGCGAGCTGCGCAGGAATTTGGGCATCCTGCCGCCCGGCGACATCCGCAACTGCCTGACCGCGCTGGCGGACGACGAGGAAATGCTCTCGCACGTGTTCCAGTACCGCTTCGGCGAACGCGCCGGGGTGAACGGCCATTCGCTGGGCAACCTGTTCATCAGCGCGCTGACCGACATCACCGGCAGCTTCGAAGAAGCCGTGGCCGAATCCGGGCGCGTGCTGGCCGTGCGCGGCAAGGTGATGCCGTCGACCCTGCATGACGTGAAACTGGTGGCGGAGATCAAGTTGCCGAACGAGGATAACGAGATCAAGGTGGTGGGCGAGAGCACCATTCCCAAGACGGACGGCAAGATCAACCGCCTGTGGATCGAACCCAGCAACCCGCTGCCTTTCCCGCCGGCTGTGCAAGCCATCCTTTCAGCCGACCTGATCATCATCGGCCCGGGCAGCCTGTATACCAGCGTGCTGCCCAACCTGCTGGTGCCCGGATTGGCTGACGCGATCCGCGCCAGCAAAGCCATGAAATTCTTCGTGTGCAACGTGGCCAACCAGCCGGGGGAAACCGGCGATTACAAGTGCAGCGACCACATCCGCGTGATCGAGAAGCACATGCAGGGGCTGCATCTGGATTTGATCCTGTGCAACAACAACTTCAACGTGAAATTACCCAAGGGCATCCAGTTCGTGCTGCCGGATACCGACCTGGAAGAGCAGTACTCGGTCTATTTCAGCCACCTGGTGGATGCGGAAAACCCCTGGCGGCATGATTCGGACATGCTGGCAGAAGTGATCACCGACCTGTATTACGAGAAAACCGGCCCGCTGGTTAAAGGGAAAGGCGATAGCACAACTGCGGAAAATAGTTTAGAATATTAGGTTGCAAGATAAAATTCACAAACAATTTTGGAGGCTGTTATGGCAGTTAAAGTCGGTATCAATGGTTTTGGTCGTATTGGCCGGCAGGTTTTAAAAGCTATGATGGAACGCCACGGCGGCGAATTGGAAGTTGTAGCGATTAATGACTTGTTCGATTCAAAGACGAACGCTCATCTTTTTAAGTATGATTCAAGCTACGGCCGCTTCCCCGGCACGGTGGACATCGCCGATGACGGGCTGGTGATCGACGGCAAGAAGATCAAGGTCTTCGCCGAAAAAGATCCCGGCGCGCTGCCCTGGAAAGACCTGGGCGTGGACATCGTGATCGAATCCACCGGCATCTTCACCGACGCGAAGGGCGACCCCGACAAGGGCAAAGCCGGCGCGAACGTGCACATCACCAAAGGCGGCGCGAAGAAGGTCATCATTTCCGCCCCTGCCAAGAACGAAGACATCACCATCGTCCTGGGCGTCAACGACGACAAGTACGATCCCAAGGCCCATCACGTGGTTTCCAACGCTTCCTGCACCACCAACTGTCTGGCTCCGGCCGCCAAGGTCGTGAACGACAAGTGGGTGATCAAGAGCGCCGTGATGACCACCATCCACTCCTACACCAACGACCAGGTCATTCTGGACCAGGGTCACAAAAAAGAACTGCGCCGCTCGCGCTCGGCCGGCATGAACATCATCCCCACCACCACCGGCGCCGCCAAAGCAGTCGCGCTGGTCATCCCTGAACTGAAGGGCAAATTCGACGGCTATTCCCTGCGCGTTCCCACCCCCACCGTTTCGGTTGTGGATTTTGTGGCAAACGTTGAGAAACCGGTCACCCTGGAAGAACTGAACGCGGCCTTTGTGGAAGTTTCCAAGGGCAAACTGAACGGCATCCTGGGCGTGACCTCCGGCGAGTACAACGATCCGCTGGTTTCCACCGACTTCAAAGGCGACCCGCGCTCATCCATCGTCGACCTGAAATACAACATGGTCATGGGCGGCAACATGGTGAAGGTTGTAACCTGGTACGACAACGAATGGGGTTACTCCTGCAGAACCACCGACCTGGCAGCTTTGATGGCCAAGAGCCTGTAAATCATTCGAGGTGAATCAAGAGACGTAATCTGAATCTGAAAAAGACCCAGGTTACGTCTTTTTTATGTCAAAAGAGAGGTCAAGATGTTCAACAAAAAGAGCGTGAAAGATATCGATGTCAAGGGCAAACGCGTGCTGGTGCGGGTGGATTTTAACGTGCCGATCAAGGAAGGCAAGATCAAGGACGACACGCGCATCCGCGCGGCCATGCCCACCATTCAATACCTGATCGACCAGGGGGCCGCGGTCATCCTGTGCTCGCACCTGGGGCGCCCCAAGGACCAGCCCGAGCCGGAATTCAGCATGAAACCCGTGGCGGAATACCTGGGCAAATTGCTGGGCAAACCGGTGGCTTTCGCCGAGGATTGCATCGGCCCGGCGGCTGAGCAAGCGGCTGCCGCGTTGAAACCCGGCGGCGTGCTGGTTTTGGAGAACACACGCTTCCACAAGGGCGAATCCAAGAACGATCCCGAGATGGCCAAGCAACTGGCTTCTCTGGCGGACGTGTACGTCAACGACGCGTTCGGCTCGGCGCACCGCGCGCATGCTTCAACCGAGGGCGTGGCCAAGTTCCTGCCGGCGGTGGCGGGTTTTTTGCTGGAAAAAGAGATCCAGTACCTCGACCAGGCGGTTGAAAATCCCAAGCGCCCGTTCGTGGCCATCCTGGGCGGCGCCAAGGTGAGCGACAAGATCGGCGTGATCAAGAACCTGCTGACCAAAGCCGACACCGTGTTGATCGGCGGCGGCATGGCCAACACCTTCTTCAAGGCGCAAGGCTACCCGGTGGCGGATTCCCTGGTGGAAGACGAAGCGCTGGATACCGCGCGCGAGCTGGTGGCGTTGGGCGGCGGCAAGCTGCGCCTGCCGGTGGACGTGGTCATCGCCGACAAGTTCGAGGACGGCGCGGCCAGTAAGGTGATCGACGTCGGCCCTGTGCCGGACGGCTGGCGCATCCTGGATGTCGGCCCGCAGACCGTGGCGAGCTTTTCCAAGGTGATCGCCGAGGCGGGCACGGTGGTTTGGAACGGCCCGATGGGCGTTTTTGAAATGCCCAATTTCGCCAAGGGCACGTTTGCCATCGCCAAGGCGGTGGCGGACAGCCAGGCCATCAGCATCATCGGCGGCGGCGACTCGGCGGCAGCCATCGCGCAATCGGGATTGGCGGACAAGATTTCGCACATTTCCACGGGCGGCGGCGCCTCGCTGGAGATGCTGGAAGGCATTCCGCTCCCCGGTTTGGCCGCGCTGCTGGACAAGTAGGATTGGTTGTTTGAAATTCAAGCCCGCGAAGCAATTCGCGGGTTTTGATTTTAGATCATGGAAGAGTCAGAAAGGATTATCAGTAAAATCGAAGATGTCGTGCGGTTTCTGCAAGTCGTCTTCATGGTTTAACAAGTTAGGGGAGAAAAAAGAAAGAAGAAACCTATTTTCTCTAATTGGAATTGAAAAAAGTTGACATATCTTGACAACGAATACCGTATTGTCTATAATAACTTGTAGGACGACCTACGTAGAACGTAGGAAGTAGTATCAAAGGAATTAGAAATGAGCGACATCCATTTAGGTGTTTCAAGCAAAGTTCCTGATCGAATTTATGAGTACCTAAGAGAAAAAATCCAAACCAATGCTTATCAACCGGGTCAGAAAATTCCCTCCGAATCTGAGTTGGTGGAGGATTTGAATGTCAGCAGAAACTCATTACGTGAAGCGATAACACGACTCGAGCATGAAGGCTATCTGGTTCGAAAACATGGAATTGGCACATTTATCATCGATTCCAAGGTTGACCGCGTAAACGCTGCGATCGATAAACTATATTCGACTAGCAAACTGATCGCTTCGCAGGGAAAAATCCCCGGCACCGCTGATTTGACCACTCATACCACCCAGGCCGATGCGTTTATCGCGAGCAAATTACTCATAGAGCCCGGCTCGCCAGTAGTATGCATTCAACGCAAGCGAACTGCCGATGGGATCCCTTTTTGTTGGGACGTGAGTTATTTTCCGGTTCACCCAGCTTTACAAGATCAAAGCGCACTTGTAAAAACCACATCATTGATGGATTATGTCGAGAAGGAGCTGGGTGTAAAAATCGACCACGCCATCGCAACTTTAAAACCGGCAATCAGTGATTCATTGATTTCAGAAAAATTGAATATTCCGGTTGGCACTTTGATGTATATCGTTGAGCAGGTCCATTTTATTTCGAATACCAAGCCGATCTGGTTTTCAAGGGTCTGGTATGCGGAGAACGCCATCACTGTCAAACTACTCGTGACCTGGTAACCCTATGCTGCAAAAGACCATCTACTGCTTTGGTGTCATTAACCAAGATATTCTGCTCTATCCTGTCAACCAATGGCCAGAACCCGGTGGGCTGGAATACGCAGAGCAGGTTGCGTTCTTACCCGGCGGCACGGCGCTCAATAGCGCGCTGGTTATTCAGCAATTGGGATTGAGCAATGTTGAATTACTCGGCTGCATCGGCGAGGATCAGGCGGGCGACTTAATCATAACTGCGTTATCAGAGCGCAGGATTGGAAGCGGGGGTGTGTTAAGAATCCCGGGGATTAACACGGGCGTTTGCGTCGTGACGGTCAATTCAAGCGGCGAGCGCTCACTCCTGTATTCAGCAGGCGCCAATAACTCAATCCGAGCATTTGATTTTTTCAGCAAGCGGATTGAAAAAGGAAGCATGGTTCATTTAGGAGGCGTTCTTGATCTGCCGATCCTGGCGGGTAAAAACCTGCAAGCCGTCGTTGAATTGCTGAAAGGAAAAAATTGTTTCATATCAGTCGACCTGGCCTGGGATTGGCATCAATTTGGTTGGGATGCCATTCAACCTTCCTTAATCCACGTCGATGTCGTAACCCTGAATCAACAAGAAGCTTTCCAAATAACCGGTGAAAACGAGGTTGCTAAAGCGGCAAAAATGATCCATGAGGGGGGATGCCCCTTTGTGGTAATCAAAATGGGAAATCAAGGCGCATTCGTGCATCGTGCGGATTTTGCAGGTTTGGTGCCTGGTTTTAAAGTCAAGGCGGTCGATTGCACCGGCGCGGGGGACGCCTTCTCGGGGGCACTGGTTTCAGCATTATCCATTCAAATGCCGCCGGTTGAAGCAGTGCGCTTCGCCAACGCAGCAGGCGCCTGCTGCGTAACTCAAATTGGACCTATTGCAGGGATATTGAACTACAGCGAGACGATGCAATTCATTCATTCACAAAGCAATCCAGATAAGGACTAAGTACATGGAAGAAAAAAAAGAAATATTGGTAATGGAACATATCTCAAAACAATATCCCGGCGTTAGAGCGGTCGATGACGTCAGCTTCACTTTGTTGAATGGAGAAATCCACGCGCTGGTGGGAGCAAACGGGGCGGGAAAATCCACGCTTGTAGGGATTCTATCCGGCGCACGCAGCAAAGATGAAGGCAAGATTTTCATCAACGGCCGGGAGGTTGAGATCGATGATCCCCTGAAAGCAATCGACCTCGGCATCGGATACGTACCGCAGGAACTGATCCTGGTCGGAACTCTGAGCGTTGCTGAAAATATCTTCTTGAACCGCCAACCCCGTAAATCAGCGGCAATTCCGGTGATTGATAAAGCCAAGATGATTCAGGACGCAAAAAAAGTACTGGACCGATTGGGCATCGAGATCGATGTGCGCAAGGAGTTGGGATCATTTCCCGCGAGCACGCAACAAATGGTTGCGCTGGCGATGGCCATTTCCCGAGATGCAAAAATCATGATCCTGGATGAACCGACTTCATCGTTATCGAAAAAAGAGATTCAAAGCCTATTCGAGGTAATGACCAAACTGCGCAATGAAGGACACTCCATTATCTACATCTCCCATCGATTAGAGGAAGTATTTGAGATCGCTGACAGGTTGACCGTTTTACGCGATGGAAAATCGATCGGAACCTATTCTGTTGATGAGGTGAACCGTGAAATCCTGGTCAACCTCATCACCGGAAAGCAGCTCTCGACTGAAATCAACACCCGCATCCTTGATGAGGATTTGGAAGTGAAAATGCGCGTCAATAACCTCAACGTGGATGGAAAACTGCATGATATCTGCTTCGAGATCAAGCGCGGCGAAGTATTGGGATTATTCGGACAAGTCGGATCAGGGCGGACAGAATTGCTGCGTACGATCTTCGGATTGGAGGACATTGAATCCGGAGAGATCTACGTCGATTCAAAAGCATACGTTGCCAAGTCACCCAGCGAAGCGATTGAAAATCAAATTGGATTCCTGACCGAGGACCGCAAAAACCAAGGATTGGTTTTGAACCTGAGCATCGCCGATAATTTTTTAACCGGTTTCTGGAACCTGGTTTCCAAATGGTTCGTGATCGACGAAAAGCAAAAAACCGCGATCAGTTCAGACAAAATGGACGCATTGCAAATCAAAGCCAGCGGTATCAAGCAAGAAACCGGTTCGCTGAGCGGGGGCAACCAACAAAAGGTTGTATTAGGTAAGTGGTTGATCCGGAATTCACAAATCATGCTACTGGATGAACCAACCAAAGGGATCGACGTGGGGGCTAAAGCCGAATTCTACCGCATCATTAAAGAGCTGGCTGCCCAGGGGATAACGGTATTGCTGGTCTCGTCGGAATTACCTGAAATCATGACGCTGTGCGACCGGGTACTGGTCATGAAAGACGGCGTTATCACAGGGGAGTTCATCATCGCGACATCGAACGAAAAAGCAATTTTAGAGAAAGCATTATAAGGAGACACAATGGAAAAAAACAACACCAAAGAAAAAAGGTCATTTTCAACGCTGTTGAATCAGGCGATCCACGCGCAAAGCAGCGGTATCCTCATCACTTTAATCGCTTTGTGCATTGTCTTCGGCACATTTTCAAAAGCATTTCTTTCGTTATTAAATTTCAACAATATCCTGGTTCAATCGTCCATGACGATCATCACGGCGGTTGGAATGACCTTCGTGATCTCAATGGGCGGAATCGATATTTCAGTCGGTTCGGTGGTGGCTTTGAGCGGTGTTGTGATGGGGAAGGCCATTGAAGCGGGAGTGCCGGCTATCCCTGCGATCCTGATCGGGTTGCTGACAGGCGCGGCAGCGGGAAGCGTCAATGGTTTCTTTGCCGGGCGCATGAAAATTCCACCTTTTATCATCACATTTGCCATGGAGGGTATAGCCAGAGCGCTGGCTTTAATCATCACCCAATCCATCCCGATTTATGGTTTTCCCAAAGCTTTCCGCTGGTTCGGAACGGGTTGGATAGGCAAAGTCCCTGCCACAGCCGTAATCGCCATCAGCGTCATGCTCCTGGGTTATTTTGTCATCGAGCGCACCAGTTTCGGGCGGAATACGCTGACCATCGGAGGGAACCCGGAAGCTGCGCGCCTGAGCGGGATCAAGGTCAACCGGCATATCATGACTGTCTACGCGCTCTCGGGTGTCACATCCGCTTTAGCGGCCGTGATCCTGACCGGGCGCGTCAACACCGCTGAGCCAATTGCCGGTTATTACATGGAGATGGATGCCATCGCTTCAGCGGTAATCGGCGGGACCAGTTTTTCGGGAGGAGTAGCGCCTGTGATCGGCGCGTTCATCGGCGCTTTGATCATCACAATTCTGCGAAATGGCTTGACCCTTTTGAATATTCAACCTTATTACCAGCAACTGACGGTGGGCATTGTGATCGTTGCCGCTGTTTTGGTTGATCTGGCAAGGAAAAAAGGAGGCATCAATGGATT